>JAQAZR010000106.1:0-5417 GCA_032127235.1 Deltaproteobacteria bacterium | reverse complement strand
GCCATAGATGAATACCACGAGGATGTTAAAAAAAATCCGGATGCGTTTAAGGATATCTTTAATTATGAAGGGGTTGTAATGAAATAGCGATGTTGTTTTTGTTTCACATACCTCAATAGCCGGGTTCCAAATGACGACCGCCGCTTCCATTAGCTCGAAAATCGGCCGGCAGCCGGTTTATATAGAATACGTTTTTTCCAGTCTTAGACGGTAATCCAATCTCCCCACTGAGGCCGCATAGTCTGTAAACCCTTCCATTTCTTTACAAAAATATCAAATAAAGGTAAAATAGACACGTCTGATCGGTTCCAGGTCCAAAGGTTATAAAAACCTGATTTCCATAGCCACCGGCCCATTGACCCATAATGGCCTGGTAGGGTGGCCGTAAGGAAAAGGATTCCCTGATGCGTGCAGCAACCGGAAAACATGACCACTGGAAGGACTCGATCGTGGTCACCGGTGTCGGTCTGGCCGCCCTTTATTGGGTGTGCGAATCCTTTATGTTCTTTTTCCTGGCCCCGGAAGCCAATATTTTTCACCACATCCTGGGACCGAACCTGTTCGAAGTCTGGACGCGGCTGCTGGTGCTGTGCATCTTTGTCATTTTCGTCTCCCACGTGCGTCAGGACATCAACAAACGCCGGCTTGCCTTCGAAAAGATGCGAGAGCAGGATGAAAAGTACCGTTTGATCATTGAAAACATCGATGAGGGTTTTTTTGAACTGGACCTGGAGGGCCGTTTTTCGTTTGTCAGCGACCCGGCCTGCGAGATCCTCGGTTATGGCCCTGGCGAGTTGATCGGTACGAAACTGAGCGCATCGAGCTCGCCGGACAAAGCGGCAACCATTGACCGGATACTGGAGCGGGTTTTTCGCACCGGCGAATCCTCGCGCGCGACCGAGCTTCTCGTGATCCGCAAGGACGATTCGGAGGTGACTCTTGAATTGTCCGTATACCCCTTGCGCAATACTGAAGGGCAGCCGATCGGCTACCGCGGTATGGTGCGGGATATGTCCGATAGGATAGAGAGCGAAAAGGAGAAGGCGAAACTCGAGAAGCAGTTGATCCAGGCCCAGAAAATGGAGGCCATCGGGAATTTGGCCGGCGGTATTGCGCACGATTTCAACAACATTCTCATGGGCATGCAGGGCAATGCCTCCCTGATGCTCCTGACCCTCGACAGTCACCATCCGCATTATGAAAAAGTCAAGGCCATAGAACGATACGTCGAAAGCGGTGCCGCCCTTACCAGGCAACTGCTGGGATTCGCCCGCGGCGGCAAGTACGAAGTCAAGATCACCAAACTCGATGAATTGGTCCGCAGGACGGCCCGGATGTACGGCCGCACAAAAAAAGAGATTCGCATACACACCGGCGGGCTCAAAAGAGTGAGGTCGGTCGAGGTCGATCAGTCCCAGATCGAACAGGTTCTGCTCAACATCCTCGTCAACGCATGGCACGCAATGCCGGGCGGCGGCGAGATCTTTCTGAAAACGGCAAATGTCGACATCGATACGACGGTCGTGCGGCCATATCGGATCGAACCCGGCCCTTATGTGTGCATGTCGATTACAGACACGGGTATCGGCATGGATGAGGCCACCCAGCAGCGTATTTTCGAACCCTTTTTTACGACGAAGGAGATGGGCCGCGGAACCGGTCTGGGTTTGGCCTCGGCTTATGGGATCATCAAGAATCACGGCGGATTCATCGAGGCGGACAGCGCCCCGGGCGAGGGGGCAACCTTCCGCATCTACCTGCCGGCATCGGGCAAGGCGGTCGTCGAGGATGTAGAAAGCGTCACCGAACTTTTCAAGGGTGATGAAACGGTGCTGCTGGTCGACGACGAACAGGTGATCATCGAGGTCGGGCAGGAAATTCTAAAGGCGCTCGGTTACAACGTGATGGTGGCGACCAGCGGCCACGAGGCGCTGCAGATTTTCCGGCGCAAGAAGGACGTCATCGCCCTGGTCATTTTGGACATGGTCATGCCGGGGTTGAGCGGCGGGGAGACCTTCGACCAGCTTAAAACCATAAAGCCCGATGTTCGGGTGTTGCTCTGCAGCGGCTACAGCCTCAGCGGCCAGGCCACGGAAATCCTCGATCGCGGCTGCAGCGGTTTTATCCAGAAGCCTTTCAAACTAAAGGAACTGTCCCTCAAACTGAGGGAAATATTGGAAGGGAAATAGGGGAGACGGGATTTTGCGGGTTACGGGTTGGGGGTTACGAGTTGCGAGTCGCGAGTTGCTGTTTGCGGGTTGCGGGATACGGGTAAAGAATGCCATCCTCAGACCCGCATCTCTCTATTTATGGTGTTATTGTGAAAAGTTAACTTCAGGCGTTTCAGTAAGGTGCCTGAGTGTCTCAGGCTATGTTCATCGCCTGCGGTCGACCCATTACGCCCCGACATGAATGATAAAGTCGCGTTAAAACATGCAACCCGCACCTCGCAACCCGCAACACAAAACCCTCAACTCGTAACCCGCACCTCGTAACAGTCGATTGAAAACGCCAACCATCGATGTCCTCTGACGACTTGTCATCTCAAAACTCCTATTGTCAGTAGTACAACGCCACCGGGTCCCGCATTATCAGGTCGATGGCCTGGTCGGCGGATTCGGCGGCTTCCGGAAAAATGGCGCGCAGGTTTCGAATGTGCCGCAGGTTGTCGGCTGTCCTGAGGATGAGAGAAGCGAATATGCCTTCTTCCATTTCGGCTATGGCGAGGGTTTTCTCCCAGGATTCTTCGGCGGCCCAGGCGTAGACCGCCGCGGCCGGCCGCAGAAAGAGGGACCGTGCCGGAAAGCCCCGGGAAATCATATCCCGGGCGAAGGGGGTCAGGGACTCGCGCAGTTTGAGAAAAGCCTTCAGAAGCGGCTGCGACAGGGCCGATTTTTCGAACCGGTCGTCGGATTCCCTTTCGAACACAAATGAGGCCGTGAGCGCCGCCATCAGGGCCGGATCCCGGCGCGGAAAAGCGTCTTGGCGGAAACCTTCGGCGATCAGCAGGGGCTGGTCGACTCGCAGTTGCGAGGTCCACCGGCCGTCTTCGGTCAATCCTCCATCCGGGTCTACATAAGCGTGATCCTTCAGGAATGCCAGGTGGCGCAGGAAATCCTGCCAGAGCAAATTCGTGTCACCTCGTCGCTGTTTGCGCGCAGAGCGTCCCGCGGTTGTGTGCTTGAGCAGATAGGTGGCAAACGAGCGCTGCAAGAGATCCTCGACCTGTTGCGGTGCGTGTGACAGGAGCAGGTTGAGCACCATTGAAAAGTTGATTTTGATCTGACTGGTCACATCGGACGGCGGGGCCTCTATCAGCCGGGCCGCCAGGCGGACATCCATGTATTTTCCAGGCACCGCCACGCAGAAGCCGATTTTGTCCATGCCGCGCCGACCGGCCCTGCCGGTCATCTGGTGAAACTCGGTGGGGGTCAGCGGGGCGAAATCGAGGCCGTTGAAGCGGTCGGAGTTGAAGAAGACCACCGTTCGGGCCGGAAAGTTCACGCCGGCCGCTACGGTGCTGGTGGCAAAAACCGCATCGAGCAGCCCCTCGGACATCAGGGTTTCCAACACCAGTTTCCAGGCCGGCAGCTGTCCGCTGTGGTGGGAACCGACCGCCGGGTGCTCCAGATACCAGCGCTGGCGGTGGCGGGCGATGTGCGGGCTGTCGGAGACCAATTCGTTGATCCGGCGGCTGAGTGTGTCCCTGCGTTCGCCGTTTTGCGGATTGTATTCCCGGCAAAGTTCAAGCGCCCTGTCGCAGTCGGCCCGGGATTTTAGAAAGAAAATGGCCGGCAGCAGGTCATATTTTTTCAGCACGCCGAGCATTTCACCGAAAGGCGGCAGCCGGCCCGGCGGAGCGATGAGCGGCTGTCGCCGGGTGTTCACGAACTCTTTCACCTTCCGGTAAAGCGTGGGCCTGCCGCCGGCGTCGGCCGGTGTCACGAAGGGCAGCAGGGTTCCCGAAGGGTGAAAAAAGAGCGGATAGAGCGGCACCGGGCGCCGGGTCTCGGCCACGACGGCGCATTTTCTGCCGCGCATGCCGGCCAGCCAGTCCGCGATCCGGTCGGCATTGCCGATGGTGGCCGATAGCAGCAGCAGGGGGATGCGGGCCGGGAGATAGATCATGATCTCTTCCCACACCACACCCCGGTCCGGATCACCCAGGAAATGAGCTTCGTCCAGAATCACCAGATCGGTCTTCAGGCTTTCGCCCAGATGCATGGCATCGTAGAGATGGTTGCGCAGGATTTCGGTCGTCCCGACGATTACGGGGGCTTCCGGGTTTTCCTTGCGGTCTCCGGTCAGGATACCGACCTGGTCAGCACCGAAGATCCCCGAGAATTCGGCGTATTTGGCATTGGAGAGGGCTTTGAGAGGGGAAGCGTACCAGGCGCTGCCCCCCTTTTTGCGCAAGTGCGCGATGGCCTGCAGCGCAATCCATGTTTTCCCGGCGCCGGTCGGTGCCGTGACCAGGCAATCCGAGCGCTTGACGGCGGCGACGGCTTCGAGTTGATACGGGTCGGGCTTGAATGCTTTGGGCCCCGGTACGCCGATGCCGGCAAAGACCTTTTTGAGCTTGGCATCGGCCCCGGCCTTCAGGCGCAGCACCCGCTGCTTTTCGAACGATTTATGCGGCTGGTGCGGGGCCGGGCGACGCCGGCGTCGGGGATATTCGGATCGTCTGGCCATCAGAGTCGGGAGATCATCTCCTTGACCACGGCGATAGCGGTCGAATCGACATCGAAGGGTGATTTGCCCTGCAGGTCGGCTTCGATCAGGGCATCGTCAAAGGGCAGGAAACCGAGGAACTCGAAACCGTTGAGATGTTCCTTGAGAAAGGCTTCGTCCTTGGGGCCGCGGATCTTGTTGCCCACCACGGCGATGTTGTTCAACTTGATTTCGGACGCCAGCTGCTTGATGTGACCGGCCGTATCGATGCTGCGGCGGCCGGGTTCGACCACCACGATGAGCTTGTCCACGGCCTTGGCCGTGGCCCGGCCCAGGTGCTCGATGCCAGCCTCCATGTCCATGACCACAACCTCGTCGCGCTGCAAAACCACGTGCCGCACCAGGGCCTTCAGCAGGCTGCTCTCGGGGCAGATGCAACCGGCGCCGCCTTTCGACACGCCGCCGAGGCGCATCAGTTTAATGTTCTCGAGCTTGGCCGAGAGGGCCTCCGGCAGGTCGTCGACCTTCGGGTTGAGTGAAAAATAGCCGCCGATGCTGCCGGGCTGCGCCCCGGTGCGCTCGAAGACCAGATCCTTCATGTCGGCTATCGGGATGATCTTGTCCGCGTCGGCAATGCCCAGCGCCGCCGCCAGGTTGGCGTCCGGGTCGGCATCGATCGCCAGCACCCGCCGGCCTTCCCGGCTGAGGGTTCGAATGAGCAGCGCCGCAAACGTCGTTTTTCCGAC
>JAQAZR010000105.1:0-13661 GCA_032127235.1 Deltaproteobacteria bacterium | reverse complement strand
AGATCGACACGGCTTTTAAGTGTCCTGTTGCGCATCTCCACAATTTTGTCGTCGCGGGCCAATGTCAATTCCGGGATGGAAACATCGACATCCGCCTGCATCTGTCCGGGTCCATCCAGGTTGACAGCTATCGTCAGATCGGCTGGGACCGCCTGCATCTTCAGGGACAAATCCGGTAAAAAAGTGTCTCTGATGACCTGCGGCTGCAGTTGGGTCAGCAGAATCTGTGCTTTGCCTTTTACTTCCCTGGTTTCTATCCGGCCGGACATGGAAACGCTTTCGACCAAGTTAGAAGTGCCTGTAACCTGAAATTTTAAACTGCCGGCCACAGTCGTTAAGCGGGCTTCGATATGATCGAGTTCAACCGCCGCCCCGCCGTCATACACCAGTTTGAAGCGGCCGTTTTCTATGTAACCGTCCACATCGGGGAGCTGCAGTGCCGGAGGCGTCGCAAAAACCGAGACGATTTGCCGCATCACATCACTCACTGCCGGGGACTTTGCCGGCATTTTTTCTTCTTCGAGTGATTTTTGCAAGCTAATGGTCACATCCGGCTGCAGGACCCGGATTTCCCTGAAACCGATTTTTCCGGACAACAGCAGCAGAATCTTGGGGGTGACGGATATTATTTCCGCTGATCCCGTTAATTTTTGCGGCAGCACCACAGACGCTTTGTCAAGTGTCAGGTGCGGGAGCGGAAAAAAAGAGAAATCAAGCCGGTCAAAGTCGATTTCGCCGCCGACTGTGCGGGAAAATTCGCTGCGGATCTTGGCCTTCAGGGTTTCCGATTCGATTACCTTTGGTAAAACGAGAACGGCAACGAGCAGCAGGATGACAACGGCAACCATACCGATAACGGCGCCGACAACTATTTTTCTGCTCTTGCTCACCTGGCACGACTCCAGAGAATCGGCCGTCGCAGACGCGATTGAGCCGCGCGGCCGTCAATTTTATTGGGTGTATCGTCCGAAGATTTTGGATTCAATATAGGAACCCAAGCCCTAAGGGCAAGGGCAAAGTTCGATGGCCTAATCGGCGGTCGCGATATCAGGGGCTTTAAATACCGTCCGGACTTTTCGATGCATGAGGGAAGAAACGTGATATAGAGCCCGTTGGCGGCGAGTTTCAGGCGTCTTTCGAAACCGTTCAACCGGGCGGAGGTGCCCACCTTGTTCGGTTGTGTCAGTTGAGTCCCGCCGCGGGATTAGGTCGGTTTTATCAGTTAAAGGATATCATCGATTTTATCGACTAAACGCTCATAGCCCTTAAGGCACCGCTCGTTTCGGGTTCTGAGTTTCCAGTTTCAAGTTACCCAAATATCAATTTGCGTGTCTGGCATTCGATTTCACCTTGCGCTTTATCCTGGACATATGGAGTATCCGACAGCAAACAAGTCTCAGCCCTCGCCAGTTCTCTACCCATGTAAGCCGCATGGTCTATTTGGGAGACAAGTTGCATGTCGACAAGGGTTGCGCAGGTGGTTGCCGCATCATTGCCCTCGATGATGTTCTTCAGCCGACCATCATTGCTGTAGTGTTCGACCACTATCATTAATCCAATTTTTTACGTCCATAAAGGGATAATTTTCAAGGATGCCAAAATGCGGCAGTTTCTTTATCTTCAGTTTCGAAAAAACAGGCGTATAAATACCACAAAGAAACTTCGTTAAGTTCACTTCGCTAAACTGCTCTCCTACAGCCTGAATAAATTCATCTGTGATCTCTTTATATAGAAAATGGGAGAGGGGCTTCAGTTCGGCGGTGTCTTGCAGAACCGCCTTTCCGTTTTCACAGAATGAACAATGCCCACAGCGTTCTTGTTCAAGATATTCCCCAAAATATTTGGCCAGTCGTTTGCTGATACAGGCCTCGCTTTCAAAAAACGTTACCATGTTGTGAATTCTTTGAATCTCAACGTGTTCCTTCTTTTTAAACAGAGCATACATTTTTTTCGCCAAATCATCGACATCAAACGCCTGGGTCAGGATATCGTACACTTCAACTGTCTGTCTGGATTGGAGCTCGATCCAGCCCTTCTCCTCAAAGTATTCCAGGGCGGTTATAATCCGCTGCCGATCCGTTTCGTAACTGTTCAGGATGGTCGGGATATCGACAGTGGTCCATATTTTCCGGGTGCGGCAATGATCCATGATCGCGATAACAAATTGCTTTCTTTCCCCATTAAAACTGTTGATGATTTCTGACGGCTCTGTGTTGTATTTAAAGGAATATTCTTCAAAATAAGTCCATTTGGGTCGAATAATTTCTTCCATCGCAAGGTAAACCAGCAGCGTTTTTAAGGGAAGAAGCCTGATATTCAGGTCGTTGGAAAGCGCTATCGCTTTGATTTCCAATACTAAGCCTTTGTTTTTCTTTGTGATTCGCAGCAATTCAAAGATGGAAGCCCGCTCCGGCGTATCGCCGTAAATAAAATTCTCCAAAACATGAATGTTGTCCCGGTTGGCCAACACTTCGCATAAAGCCGGTTTTCCGTCTCGCCCGGAACGCCCGATTTCCTGGCTGTAGTTTTCAATCGATTTGGGCAAATCGTAATGGATGATTTGGCGGATGTCCTTCTTGTCGATCCCCATCCCGAAGGCAATGGTTGCCACGATGCAGGCCATGGTGCCTTCCATGAACTTGTTTTGAATTTCCTCCCGTTTTTCTGTTTCCATACCGGCATGATACGGGTACGCATTGATTTTATTGGCACAAAGGAATTCCGCGACGTCTTCAGCCGTTTTTTGCAGGGTGACATAGACAATGGTCGGGGCATGGGGTGCTTCACGGATTCTTTGCAGCAGGCGGTCTTTTTTTTCAGATGCGGCCGTCGGTGTGATCTGCAGAAAAAGATTGTCACGATAAAATCCGGTGACAACCACGTTTTGTTTAAGAATGTCGAATTTGGCGCACATGTCGTCAATTACCGGTGCCGTTGCCGTGGCGGTCAACAACAACGTCTGCGCTATTTTGAATTCTGTCTGGTAATCCGGCAATTTCAGATATTCGGGCCGAAAATTATGCCCCCACTCGGAGATGCAGTGCGCTTCATCCACCACCAGCAGGGTGACGTCCATTTTTTGCAGATGGGAACGAAACCGTTCATTTTTAAACCGTTCGACCGCAATCATCAGGATTTTTAATCGGTTGTTTTTGGCGCTTTCGAGAATGGCATTGTATTCGTTTTTTCCAAGGGTCGAATCCAGGCGCGCAGCCGGGATGTTGTTGGCCAGCAAAAAATCCAGTTGATCTTTCATCAGAGACAGCAGGGGCGACACCACCAGCGTCAGGCCGGGCAGCAACATTGCCGGCAGTTGATAACAAAGGGACTTGCCGGCGCCGGTGGGAAAAATGGCGGCCGCGGATTGACGCTCCAACATCTTGCGGATGACCGCTTCCTGGCCTTTTAGAAACGATGTAAATCCGAAATGTTTCTGCAGCTGGTCTTTTAGCACGGCGCGACCTCCTTAATTTTTCTCTCAATAAAGGATTGGTTTCAGATTCGCAAGTCTGCCGAGAAAACCTTTGAAAAAGTCGTGGGCTCGGGTATTATGGTTCAGGGTGCAATAATCAATCAGTTGCCGAACATGGGCCCGGTCGGGCCGAGGTGGCAGGAGTAGCAGCCAAAGCCAGTGCGGGTGATGATGCTGAAACTCTTCAGGCCGAGGGCGTCGGCCATCTCAGGCACCAGACGGTCCAGCTTCAGCTGAGTGGTGTCCGGATACTTATCGAACTCAGGCCCCAAGAGCACTTCCCCGCTGAGCCTGGGAAGGTGGGATGTGGGCATGCGGAAGTTTCCGGTGTCGGCCCCCAAGCCGTGACACAGGTGGCAGTCCACTTTGGCAAAGCGCTCAGGGCGCCAGGAGCTAAAAATGGCGGCCGCGCGCGGCAAAACCACATTTCGCATGTGCAGCTTTTTCTGCTCGATACTCATCTCGGCCCAGGTCAGTCGCTCCCCGTCAGTGCCCATTGGCCCCACCCGCTTTGGATAGCAACCCCAGAACGCCAGAGCAATCTGGACCGCCAGGACGACGGATATGATGAGTTTTCGGTGAGGATGCGCCATCGTCATTCCCCTTTCCGCATCAATTATAGAATACTCTCTTGTGTTCCTTGACCAGGTAATCGATCTCCTTGTCAAACTTTGAGCGGTAGTATTTGACCATGGTCTCATTCGACATGATCATGTCGATCTGACGGGTGTGCAGGCACAGATACCCGAGGATCTCGATACACTTTTTCATAAATTCCGGGTCATGGCCTTCGGTGCGGGCCTCCAGGTTATCTTCGACGACCTCTGTTTTAAAGCCGTGGTCTTCGAGCAGCCGGCCAATGAAGTGGGCACGCCGGGCTTTTCGATCCAAGTCCGCGGCGCCGCCCTTGAACTGGAACTTCACGTAGTTTTCCTCTTTGCGGTTGGTGACCAGGGCCTCCATCGTGGTGAAGTGGTAACCGAGCCGCGAACTCAGGTTGCAAAAATTTCTGGAAATCATGAAATAGTTCTGGTCCGCGAACCGGGACCGCCGGCCGGTGTTCAGGGCGGTATTGGCGGTCGACTGAAACATGACCGACATCAGCCCCTTGCCGTCGATGGCCGGAGGGCCGTCCCAGGGGATGGCGGCAAAACCCTCCCAGAAAGCCAACATCGGAACCGAGGCAATGTTCTCCAGCTTGACGTACTTTCCCTTGACCTCTTCCCGGTAGCCGTCGTCCAGATTCAAGATCCACCACTGCATCGGCACCTTGTAGTAAAGCTGCTTGCTGGAGCGTTCCGAAAAATTGTGCTCCTTTCCGAAACTGAACATCTCCTGTACCGATTTTTCGTGGATGAAGCGCGTGATGTCGTGCAAAGTTCGACAGTTCTTGGGCACGAATTCCGGAGCGGCTGGATCCAGCAGATGCAGGGGCACAATGTGCCCGCTGACCAGCCGCAAGGTTTCGTAAACCGGGCTGCCCTCCATCAATCCCTGTTTTTTCTCCACCGCCGTCAAGAGATGCTCTGCGCGACCGCAGTAAATCGTCCTTCCGGTCGCATCCACCGTGATCAGGTCCCCGTTTTCGAGCCGGGTCATGACATCGGCTATGCCAAAGAGCGCGGGCACGCCGAACTCGCGCGCCACGTTGGCCAGGTGGCCAGCAAAGCTGCCGTGTTCGGTGACAACCGCAGCCGCGCGGTTGATCAAGGAGGCCCAACGAGGCAGCGCCTCGCGGGCAACCAGAATGCCGCCTTCCGGGAACGCCAGCATGTCGATACCGCGTTCCAGCCGATGGACCTGGCCGGCCGCGGCACCGGGGCTGGCGGTGACCCCTCCTCCGATGAGCACGTCTTCTTCGCGTTGTTTGCGGGACAGCTGCGGCAAAGGACGCACGACGGCTTCCACCTGCTGCAACGGGCGGCACTGCAGGATGGTGATCTCGCCCTTATGCCCGACCGCCCACTCGATGTCCTGGGGTGTGCCGTAATGCGTCTCCATCCGCACGGCCATTTCGCCCAGCGCGATCGCCTGCTGATCAGACAGCGACGGCTGCCGGCGGGTATCGTCCGCCGTGAGATCGATCCGGCACACACCCTCGAGCGGATAGCAGACGAACTTGCGATCCTTGTCCCTGACATCCTTGTGAATCAACTGCAGGGGCGCCTGCCGGGAAACGACAAAGAGATCACAGTCGATGGTCCCGTCGACCACCGCCTTTGGAAGCCCCCAGGCCGCATTGATGAAGATCGCATCGTCATTGATGTCGATCGGGTTGCGCGAGTACATCACCCCGCCGGACCGGGCATTGACCATAACCAGGCACCCCACGCACATGGCGATGTCTTCGTCCTTGAAGCCTTTCTTCATGCGATAGGTCATCGCCTGCAGGCTGTACTTGCTCGCCACGATTTCCTTGTAGGACTGGATCACGTTCTGAAGGCTGATGTTCAGTTCCGAACGGTGCATACCGGCAAAGGAGCTGCCGGTCTCGTCCTCGCCCAGGGCACTGCTGCGCAGCGCGGCGGTTATCTCGAAGCCGGCTTCTTCTTCGGTGACCCGCCAGGCCTCCAAAATGGCATCCGCCAGGTCCTGCGGAACCTCGGCCTCGACAATCAGGCGGTCCAAACCGGCCTGCAGGGTATAGAGTTGCTGGATGTCGTCGGGATCGACGCTCTGCAGACGCCGATTGATTTCGGTTCTCAAGTCGTTGTAGTCGAAAAACCGCTGGTACGCCACAGCGGTGATGACGAATCCGGGCGGCACCCTCAGGCCGACGGCGTTTCGTATTTCTCCCAGGTTGGCCATCTTGCCGCCGACGACATCGGCCATGTTTTTGTTGATGAGGCTCAAGGGCAAAACGAGCCGGCCGTCTTTGGGCGGTTTTTTCTCGGTCAGGACCCGATCGATCGCCTTTTGGATCTGGTTGAAGCGCTCCACCAGCTCATCGTATTTTCCCGGTGCCAGGAGCACGATTTTTCGGATCATCCGAAAAACGTCGACGGAAACCGCGGTAACACTGCTGCGAACGAAGACCATGCCGAAGGGGCGCTCGCCTTTTAACGCCAGTTCGATGTCGGCCATGATGTCCAGCGCCTTGTTGTTGGCGCTGATCAATTGCTGGAAGTTGCGGTAGCGCTCCTTGAAATCGAGGCGCAGGGCCTCGACATCGGCGGGTTTGAGTTCTTCGCGGGCGGGGAAAAACTTCTTGATCAGTTGACCGAAACGTTTCATGCTTTCACATAATCGACCAATGTTTGGAAGGTATGGTTTCGTTTTATACCCATCATACCATATAATACTCTGGGGATGCTGTTGCGGTAAAGCCGGTCATGAATGAACCGGATAAAAAAACATGTTTTCCGGGATAAAAGGAAATGGCCGAAGGGAAACATGACGCCTTCAGCCATTTCTTCAGTCCGTCGGCGGCCGGTTGGCCGCCATATTGCGCGGCCCGCGACCGCTCTCGCCGTCAGTGTTCCATTTTCATGCCCCACCCCTCGAACATGAACATGATGGCAAAACCATACCAGAGAGTGTAAATCACGTAAAAGAGAAGCGACAAAATAACGATGCCGTATTTGTCGGATATACTCTGGGGCTCGATCTGGTAGAAGTTAAATGCGACTTCCACGGCCCTGTTTCTGACCGTAGCGACCATTGCGGCGTCACTGAATTTCTTCTGGTTGGTCAGGGCCTTCTCCATGGCGTTCAAGGCCGTCCACCAGTTGAAGAGCGCCTGGCGCGCCTCGAAGCCGTATCTGTCGGCCACTTTCTGGCTGTCGTTGAAGAACATGGCATCGCTGTCCTCCAAGATGGCGGCAAAGATCTGCCCCATATTGCCGGAGACCTTCAGTTTTTCCCCACCGGCTTCGGCCGCCGCACCGGCCTTTTGGAACATCAGGGCCGTTTGCCGGGCCTGCTCGGCGCTTTTCATGGCCAGGTTGACATCGATCGCTTTCTGATCGAAGGACCGCACCTCCTCTTTTAGCCGGGGAACGAAATGAGCCGAGCCCTTGGAGATGGAGTTGAAAAGAGAATCCAGGTAATTCAGACCGTTATGACCGTTGAAAACCGGCATAAAGAAGATCACCAGCACCACGATGAAGGCCACCATCATGATCAGACCGATATTGAATGTCTTTTTGTTTGCTATCATGGTTAGGCTACCTCTCCCTTGAGTTTTTTGATGTTGGTCAGAAACGTACCGATGACCCAGACCGAAAATCCGCCGATGACGATGAAAAATGCCACGATTCCGATGGTATTAAGCATGGCGCCGAACTGCTTGCTGATCGGAAGGACCCCCATTTCACCCAGCTTGGCGGGCAAGGCGAAAATCCGGTTGACGAAACCGGCCAGAACGGACATGGCGTAGAAACCGCGGATCGTGATCCCCTTGACCACCTTGGTCACCATGGCCCCGATCTGGATGCCGATCAGGGAGCCGAGCAGCATCCCCATGGCCAGGGTGTAGAAGATGAACCCGTAAATGGCATACTGGGTGATGGCAGCGTAACCGGCCGTGAAGACAATCTGGAAAATGTCCGTTCCCACGGTCGTCATGGAAGAAACGCCCAGCACGTAGACGAAGATGGGAAAGGTCAGAAAGCCGCCGCCGACGCCCATGATGCCGGCGGCAAGACCGACGAGGGCGCCGCTCAGGACCAGAAACACCCAGGATATGGCGCGGCCGCCCGGCACCAGCTCGTGGTCGAACCGCACCATGGGAGGGATTTTCACGGCCTGCAGCTTCCTGGACAGGTTGCCGATGTCGGCGCCCTCGTCCTTGGCATGGGCCCCGCCGCCGCCATAGGTGGTGGTCACCCGCGCCGCGGCTTTGCGGGCGCGCAGGAAGTCGGTCATGGCATACAGCCCGAGGAACCCCAGCATAAACGCGTAAACCGTGGTAATGAAAGTGTCGCTTAAAACCGGGTTGATGTCATACAGGACCCGGTTGATCAAACCGCCTACCGTTGCGCCGATAATCGCCCCGATCAAGAAGACGAGCGCCAGCGGCACCGAGACGTTGCCGAGTTTGCGGTGAATCACGCTGCCCATGATCGCCTTGGCGAAAATGTGGAACAGGTCGGTACCGACGGCCAGGATGCCTTTGATGCCGGCGCTCATCAGGGCCGGTGCGATAATGAATCCGCCGCCGGCGCCGATGCAACCGGTGATCAGGCCGGCGCCGATACCGATGAGGATCGATACGATGAAGATGCCCGTGCTGTAGAAAGCAGGGCTGTAGGCTGTTTTACCCCCCAGAATATGGGGCAGTGCACTGCCGATCTCCTCCGCGAAGGCCCAGCCGCCGATAATGACGGGCAGGATCAGCAGGCCGAGGATGAACAGCCGCTTGCGATCCCGCAGGATCGTGCTCGCATTGCTGATTTCCCATTCGGCAAACCGCTGTGCACCGTAAGTCATGAATTGGCCCCATTGTCTAAAAAATCCCATATTAACTCCTTGCCGTTGGAAAGGTTTCACGGTTAACCCGCCCGGAACTGACCGGTCGCCTCACTTGCCCGACGCATGCTGGACGCAAGCCACTGACATCTCCCCCATGACCGCCTGGACAAGACGCTATGACGGGCCGGCGCGGTTCACGTGTGATGCCGGGTGGAAAAGCAAGGGGTATGCCAAGCCGGAGCAGTCGCACCACTTCATTTAAGCGCCTATTATTACGGTCAATTGACCGAGCTGTCATAGGGTCCAAGACGGCTTTGAAAGGTCGAGGGTGTCGGTATTTTTTACAGGCTGTAAAGGAAGGAATCGTTTGTTGGAAAATGCTGACATCCATTTAGACGCCGGCGGCGTCTTTCTTTTGGGCCTCGATCTTTTTATCCTGAATCGCCTTTTTCTGGTAGGCGTCCTGCAGTTTGTAGAGCAGTTGATCGATTTCGATCGGTTTCATGAGGTAGTCGAAGGCTCCCAGTTTCATCCCCTCGATCGCCACTTCCACATTGGCGTGACCGGTCAGCATGATGACCTCGACCAGCGGGTGGCGCGCCTTGATTTCCCTGAGGGTCTGGATACCGTCCATTCCCGGCATACGCACATCGAGCACCACTACGTCCACCGGGTTCCGGTCTGTATAATCGAGCGCAGCGGCGCCGCTGTAAACGCCGTGAACGTTAAGCTGCCGCATGCCAAGCCGTCTCACCAGGGTGTCGGTGAAATCCGGCTCGTCATCCACCAGCAAGACGCGAAAAGTTTCCACGTCTTAGCACCTCCTCGACTGCAACCAACGTCCGGAACCAACCGTCGCCCGATTATCGTCCGCCCGTCGTTTGACCTGTTATAATTGCCGGTTTGCTTTTTACGGCTGTTCCGGGTTGCGGAAGAATCAGCCGGTCTTCCGAGATAGGGCAGAGAGCCGGCAACATACCGTGTCCGACCGGATGCGTAAAATAGTCCGGCCGCGCAAAACTATACCCAAGCCACCCTTCTGCGTCAACAGGAAATGACCCTCCGGCCCGTGAGGCAAAAGCGGTGTCGACGAACCGGCATGACTTCAGCAAAAATGTTGGGCCGATCGACTGCACGGCACGCAGGAGAAAACCTCTGGACAAAACGGCTGCGCACAGCCTCCCAAAAAACATCTATACACATGAAGCCCTTTATGGCATCATGCGCCATCACCTGCTGCACTCTTAATTCAATCACTCGCTCTTGAGTTTTCCCTGAGAGGGATCAATGGCCAGTTTCCAAGTCAGCCTGCGCAACAGGATATACCTTCTGCTGGCCGGCATTTTACTGATCACTTTCAGCGGTGGGATTGTTCTGGTTTGGTACACATACAGCATGCAGGACCTGCTGGCCGCCATCACCGAAAAAAATATGGCCTCTCTGCAGACGGCCCAGTCCCTGGAAACCGCTCTGGTCAGCCAGAAAGGCTTCGTGTCCTACTACTTTCTCGACAGTGATCCCGACTGGCTTCGCCAGCTGGGCGAATACCGCCAGATATTCAAGGACCGCCTAGAGGCCGCCAAGCAAGAGGCTCAGAGCGAAACCCAGCGTCAGGCCGTCAACCGGATCGAAGAGCAGTACAATCGTTACATCGACATCAAGGACCGCGTTATTGCCGACTTTATGGCCGGCGAACGCAGGACCGACACGGCGCTGCTGCGCGAATCCCGCGACGAATTTTTTAAAATCCTGAACCTGTGTGAACGGTATAAGGAAATTAACGCCCGGAACATCAGGCTCTCTAAAGAAAAGAGCGCCGCGCAGGCCGAACAACTGCGGGCACTGGCCTACTCGGCTATCTTGATCGAACTTTTGCTGGCGGCCTTTCTGGCCTACGTGCTGGTCATTCATATCCTGACGCCGGTCAGGCAGCTGATCATCGAGGCCGAGCGCGAAAAACCCGGACACCGTGAAAACGGCGATGAGATCAATGCCCTCAGCCGCAGCATCCGCGGGTTGATCGACGATGTCGATCAGACCCAGAGCGAGCTGCGACGGAGCCGGGAAACCCTTCAGCAGGCCGAAAAAATGGCTCTGGTCGGCCGTTTGGCGGCCGGCATGGCCCACAGCATCCGCAACCCGTTCACCTCTGTCAAGATGCGGCTTTTTTCGCTCAACCGGTCGCTCGAACTGAACGAAGAACAGGAAGAGGATTTCGACGTCATCTCGGCCGAAATCCGCCACATCGACACGATCGTGCAAAACTTCCTGGAGTTCTCGCGGCCGCCCAAACTTCAAATGCAGTCGATCAGCCCATCGAACGTGGTGGACTCGACCATTCAGCTGCTCGGCCATCGTCTGCGGTCCTATGATGTGCAGCTCAAAATCGAGCGGTCACAGCATCTGCCGGTGGTTTCGGCCGACCCTGAGCAGCTCAAGGAAGTTCTGGTCAATATCATCGTCAACGCCTGCGAAGTCATGGGCAAAGGCGGCACCATCACGATTCAAGAGGAAGTGGTTCGTGATGATTCGAAGCAGCCGTCGGCCTGCATCAAGATATCCGACACCGGCCCGGGAATCCCTTCCAACATCATCGAAAAAATTTTGCAGCCCTTCTTCACCACAAAGGAGCAGGGCACCGGTCTCGGATTGAGCATTGCCGCCCGAATCATCACGGAGCACGGCGGACGGATCGACGTATCCTCCGCCATCGGACGTGGAGCAACCTTTATGATTTCCTTGCCCGTCATGGGAGAATTGCCGTGAGCACCATTTTAATTGTCGACGATGACGATCAGCTGCGAAAAAGCTTTCACAAATTGCTGACCGAAGAGGGATACCGGGTCGTCAGTGCAGCCTCCGGAGAATCCGGCATTGACATTTTCAGACAGACGGTGCCGGACCTGGTAGTCTTGGATGTGCGGCTTCCGGGAATCAACGGCAACGAAACTTTCCGGGTCATGCACGCGGCCGAGCCCAAATTGCCGGTGATCATCATGACAGCCTTCGGTACGACGGAAACCGCCATTGAAGCGACCAAAATGGGCGCCTTCGATTACATCCTCAAGCCGTTCGAAATCCCGGACATGCTGACGGTCATCCAACAAGGGCTCGAAGCCGGCCGATTCATGCGCACTCCGGTTACCATGGATGCCGTCCCGGAGATCGATGCCAAAGAAGCGATCGTCGGCCGCAGCAAACAGATGCAGGAAGTATACAAGGCCATCGGTCGCGTGTCCGGCTCCGACGCCACCGTTCTGATCAGGGGCGAATCCGGCACCGGCAAAGAACTCGTCGCCCGGGCCGTCTACCAGCACAGCCTCAGATCGGAAAAGCCCTTCCTGGTGATCAACTGCGTGGCCATTCCCGAAAACCTGCTTGAAAGCGAACTTTTCGGCTATGAAAAAGGCTCCTTCACCGGTGCCGCCCACCGGCGCGTCGGCAAGATCGAACAGGCCAACGGTGGAACCGTCTTTCTGGACGAAATCGGTGACATGCCTTTTTCCATCCAGGCCAAGATCCTGCGTCTGCTCCAGGAAAAAAGCATCGAACGCCTCGGAGGCCGCGACACCATCCCCGTCGACGTCCGCATCATCGCCGCCACCAACCGCAACCTGGAACATGCCATCGAAGAAGGCCGGTTCCGCGAAGACCTTTACTACCGCCTCAAGGTGGTCTCCATTCTGTTGCCGCCCCTGCGGGAACGAAACGGCGACATTCCGCTGCTGACCGACTATTTTCTGCGCCGGTTTTCGGCCGATTTGGACATGGTCAATCCCGGTATCACCCGCGAGGCATCTCAGCTTCTGGGTGCCCATCCCTGGCCGGGCAACATCCGCGAACTCGCCAATACGATCCAGAAGGCCTTGATATTCAATCGCGGGGCGCCGATCGGAGAGAATGAAATCCGGCAGGCCTTCAGCGAAGCGGACGCCAATTTCGTTTCGTCCCCGGCCCAGGCCGACGAGGTGATCCGACTCTGGGCCAGAGACATTCTCAAAGGTGGTGAACAGAAAAACCTGCTCAACACCTGCATGGATCGCATCGCCGGCATCCTGATCGGCGAGGCCCTGAAAATGACCGGCGGAAACCGGTCCCGTACCGCCCGTCTGCTCGGTCTCTCCCGCCCCACCCTGAACTCTAAAATTGAGAAATACAACCTGCAGATCGAAACATCCGTCACCAAAAAATAACGATTGGTCTTTCCTTTACAGCCTGTAAAAAATATCGACACCGTTCCAGCCCGCAGCTGTGGCAAAGCGTCGCGATACTAACTTTATTAATAATTATTTCAATATTTTATAACGTTTTTAACAGAACTCACAGCCTGGCACATCCTTTGCTCCTGTCTCGGGTAGCATCCGGCAAACCGTTCGCGCCGGCCGGTCGGGACCGAATTCCGTCAAGAAAATCACCGCGGCATCCGGCCTGCGACCGAACATGCAAACAACCGGGCACACAAACCGGTTGAACCCCGAAACCCTCGCAACGGTAAGGAGTGGACATGAGCAAGCTATCAAAAATAATGGCGGCCTGCGATTTTTCGGAATACGCCCCCCGAGTCGTCTCCTATGCAGTCGATCTCGCCAAGGATCTGCAAGCCAAACTGATGGTCGTGAACATCATCAACCAGCGCGACGTCGAGATGATGCGCAAAGTTTCCTTACAAGCTCCGGAACTCAAGCTCGACAAGTACCTCGAAGACCAGGAAAGGGAGCGTCTGGAATTAATGGACGGTCTGGTCAATGATGCCGGTGGTGCCGGCCTCGACATCGAA
>JAQAZR010000104.1:0-2942 GCA_032127235.1 Deltaproteobacteria bacterium | reverse complement strand
GCCGTTAGAACGATCGCGATAATGGAAACCGCCACCATCATCTCGATAAGGGTAAACCCACCTTGACCGTTTGGACGGTTGAGCCGGTTGTGCCCGTTAGGCCCGTTGAGCCGGTCGTTTCGTTGGGACAGTCGGCTTTGTGCCGGGATGCCGGTCATTGAGATTCTTTTCCGTATCGACTCATGTATTGAATCAGGCGTCGATAAATTTGGGTGCCTTTACGAGAAACCGAAGCTTGGCGCAGACGACCGGTCATCCGACATGTCAAAAACCTGTCGGGCGGCATCGCGTTATTCCTCAAAGCCGGTATAGCCATCATACAGTTTGACGTTCGATAGAAACGGTTCGATTTGAAACGAGAATCGCGCTTCGCTGTCGGCCATGTGAATGATCGCCCGGTCCGAATACCCCTTCGCGAAGAAAGAGATATCGGCGCGGCCGGATTCTACGCTCTGGTCTCCCGGATATTCGACGTCGAGCACCTTCAGATCCTCGTCTAGTTTAAAGGCGTTTTTTTCGGCCTGTTCTTTGCTCTCATCCGACATGTCGTCGCTCGTGACCCACAATCGCTTCGAATCGATCCCGACATGCAGCGTGTACGTTTTTTGGTCCCGAACGGCGCGCCCCTTCAGATCCTGAACCTTCAGGATCACCCAGCGCTTGGTTTTGCGGGTCTGGTCGGTCAGTGGCGAGTCCGGCAGTCGCGGAACGGCAACCAGCAGCATGATGCTGATGAGCAGTATCACGACGGCGATCTCGATCAGCGTAAAACCGTTTTCGGCGCCGGAAAATGACATCGGCAGCGTTCTGGATCGAAGACAACGGGATTTGCGTTTCGGCAAGAAAAGGCGCATGAGTTCCGGCCTGCAGGCACACGGGGATCGAGCGGTTACTCGATCTCCCAGCTGTTGATATCCTTGTTCTCGTCCTCGCCGCCCGGCACGCCGTCTGCACCGTAAGAAGTGATGTCATAGTCACCGTGGATACCGGGTGACAGGTAGATAAATTCATTGCGCCACGGATCATTCGGGACTTTGCCTTTTTCGAGGTAACCGCCTTTGCGCCAGTTCTGCAAAACAGTTTGTGTTTCCGGCATTTCAACCAGGGCTTGCAATCCTTGTTCGGTGGTTGGATAGGTGCCGTTGTCCAGTTTGTAAAGTTTCAGGGCGGTTTCGAGGCCCTCGATCTGAACCCTGGTCTGCACCTCCTTGGCCTGTTCGGTGCGTCCCATCAGTTTCGGTCCAATATACATGGCCAGGATTCCCAGAATGATCACGACCACCATCAACTCGATCAGCGAAAATCCGCGGTTGCCGCGCAGCGTGCGGGGTATTCTTAAAACCATTCACCCTCCCGTAACTAAAACTAAAACCATCAAGTTTTAAAATTTCAAATTTGAAACGCTCGTTTTCAGGAAAAATTTTTCTGCACGTCGTGTGTCATCGCACCAGAGTGCTCATTTCGAAGATCGGCAGACAGATCGACAGGACGATAAAGCCGACGATGACACCCATTATCAGAATCAGGATTGGGGCCAGCAGAGAGGTCATGCTCATTATACTCGATTCCGCCTCGCTGTCAAAAACATCTGCCATTTTGTTGAGCATCGATTCCAGGGTGGCGCTCTGCTCGCCGACCTGAATCATCTGTATCGTCAAATCCGGAAATACGCGGGTCGCTGAGAGCGATTTCGCCAGTCCCTGTCCTTGTCCCACTTCCCTGGCCGCGATTTCGACGGCATCGGATATCATAACGTTGCCGGCGATGTTTTTGGCAATGTCCATGGCCTGCAGCATGGACACACCGTTGGCGAGCAATGATCCCAGCGTGCGGGAAAACCGGGCGACCGCCAGTTTCTGAGTCAACGGACCGACCATCGGCAGGGTGAGCAGCATCTTGTCGATCAGTGCGCGCCCCTTTTCTGTCTTTTTGAATTGCCGGAAAAATATCAGTGATGAAATAATGACAATAAGAAGGACCCACCAGTACGATTTGAACAGGTCGCTGGTGCCGATCAGAAACAGCGTCGGTGCCGGCAGCGCCTGGTTGACGTCGGCGAAAATGGCGGTGATGGAAGGAACGATGTACACCAACAGCAGGACGAGGATCAGGGTTCCCATGACCGTCATGAGCGCCGGGTAGGCCAAGGCCGACTGAATGCGATTTTTCAGCTTCTGCTGTTTCTCCATGATATCGGCCAATTTTTCTAAAACGATTTCGAGCGTACCCGAGCTTTCACCGGCACGTACCATGTTCTTGTACAAGGGGGAGAAGGTTTCCGGATAGAGCGAGATCGCTCCGGCGAAACTGTTGCCTTCCACGATGGAATCCTTGATTTGCGCCAGAACCTTGTTGAACGCGTAGGACTTGATCTGGGGCAGGAGGGCTTCGAGAGCGGAGACCAGAGGGAATCCTGCCCCGACCAGGGTGGCCAGTTGCCGTGTCATAAGGGTGACGTCGCGTTGACGTACACGGGTGAATAGACTCTGGCTGAACAGGCCTTTGGATGCCCTTTGCCTCTGGTCATCGGTTGCTTCTTTGATTTGAACGGGAAATCGGTTCGACCCCCGCAGTTTCTGGCGCGCGGCGGCGACACTGTCCGCATCGATGATACCCGAGATGTTCTTGCCCCTTTGGTCCAGCGCTACGTATTCAAATACCGGCATATCGGTAATGGTGCCTTTCTAAAAACGCGATTTGTTCCGTTTCCGTCAAGAATCCCTTTTCCTTACAACGAAAAACATGCAAATTTAATGCCACTACATGCATTTCAGAAGCAAGAAATCTGTAACGGAATCTTTATCACTAAAACTAATAATTATTATAGCTTCACGGCCTTTTCAACCCAAATCTCACAATCGGGCCGGTCTCTCAGTTGCCACTTCATACAAGACGCTTCATTACAGACGTTCTCGGCCGGTTGCACGAGTGCGGCCTGCATC
>JAQAZR010000103.1:0-5587 GCA_032127235.1 Deltaproteobacteria bacterium | reverse complement strand
GGGTGGTCCAGACCGTTCAGGAAGTGGTGGATGACATCCCGCTGGCGCTGGACACATCGAACATCGATGCCATCGAAGCGGCCCTCAAGGTGATCAAACCGGTCAAGAGCGGTACGTCCCACATTATCAATTCGATCATGGTACGCCCCGAACGCTACGAACGGATGGTGCCGATCGCCGCCGAACACGGTGCGGACTTCATCGCCCTTATGTGGGGGCCGGAAGGGCTGCCACGGGATGAGAACGAACGGGCGGCGTTGTGTGTCGAACTGTTGTACTTTGCCAATGAAGCCGGAATTACGAATGAAAAAATCTGGGTCGACGGCATCGTTACTCCGGTCAACATTCAGCAACCCCAGTTGATCAGCCTGATGGAGTTTCAGAAGATGCTGGCGGACATCGCGCCGGGTGCTAAGAGCACTTGCGGACTGTCCAACATCTCAAATGGACCGCCAGACCATCTGCGGCCGATCCTGAACCAGACGTATATGGTCATGCTCGGAAAATGCGGTATGGTTTCAGTGATTGCAGACCCGCTCGATGTCCAGCTGGCCGAAATTGCCAAAGGCAAACGCCAGGACATCGTCGATCTCATTTACGGGATGATGGACGGCAACGAGCCGGATATCGCGAGCCTGCCGAAAGAACTTCAGGATTACGCCAAAACCCTGAATGTTATTCTCGGAAAGTCGCTCTATTCGGATTCCTGGCTGGAAATATAAACCGGAACTGACCGTTTCAGGGTGCACGTTTAAATGTATACGATTTGAGGTGCAAGGTTCAAAATGTACGGTTTAGGGTGCAAGGTTCACGGTATAAGGATTCCGGGAGTCGAGAAATGAGGCGATTCAGGGAGTTGACATTCAACTTTGACCCCTAAAACCTTAAACCCTGGACCCTAAACCTTTAACATGGAACCGCTTTACCTGGGTTAACAAAAAAAGAGCAGTCTTCTGGCTGCGTGTTGGCGGATTGAAACGGATACGGCATTCCGTTTTAACCGATAACCGGATCCGAGGCCCGCTGACAAAGGTTCTGAATAAAATGAGCCTCGCTCCTTTGGGCCGGGGCTCTTTTTTATTCAGGAACCGATTAAACCACAGGTTTTACCATGCCCCGCATCGACGATTACAAGCAGGCCCGCCGAATCGCCGTCGCTACCTTGGCTGCGAAGGATCTCGACGCCACCATCAATAGATCCGGTTTCGAAGCAGAGCCCGGAAAGCACATACGGGTGCCCTTTTTGAACCGTGTTTACCGCGTCGATTTGCCGGATTTTAATTTTTCGGACATTACCGACACGGCAGCCGACGTTCCGATCCAGGAACAAGTGCTGATTCTGCATTACCTGATGTCCGAGAGCAACCGGAAGCCGAGTGGGCACTGGATTGCCTACCGGGAAATTCCCGGGGCCGGTTTCTACTACAGCGCCTTCGTCAAACGGGCCATCGACCCTTTGAAAAACATCTTCGGCCACAACACCGCCGCCGTGAAGAAGTCGGCCCGACTTCTGAACGGAACGCCCGCCGATACCGGTGATGCGGGGTTCGACGTCACCGTTTTTCCCAAAGTGCCCCTGCGCTTGATTTTATGGCAGGGCGACGATGAATTTCCACCCGATGCCAGTATCCTTTTCGACGAAACCGCCGGTGACTACCTGTCACCCGAAGATGCCGCCTGGCTGGCAGGGATGGTGGTTTATCGCCTGGCGGCTTTGTCGAAGGCGTGAGAAGGTTTCCGGGTTGGAATTGTAAGATGTCACTCCTGCCCACGCGCTATCGGCAAGCCGCGTTCCTTCCACTGCCCCCAACCGTTCTTAAGATGAAAGACGTTTTCAAATCCGGCCAGAGACAGTTTCTCGGCCAGGCTTTTCGACAGAGTGCAGGAATCGCCTTCACAGTAGGTGATCAGCACGGTTTCTGCGGCCGTCTTCTCCAAAAAAGAACCGATGTGATTTTCGAAGTCCAGGTCCGGAATGTTGACGGCTCCCTTGATGTGGCCGGCCCGGTAATCGGCTTCCGAACGGGCATCCACAAACAGGACCGCCCCCTCCTCGAACGGGCGGACGGCCTCTTCAATCGACAGTTCCCCTATGGGGTTCGACCCATCGGACGCGTTGATCGCGGTCGGTGAGTGATTGCCGGCCTGCGTGGTTCCCGGCAGCGGCAGTGAATGTTCACGGAGAGCGTTGAACCCGAATGCCAGGCAACCGGCGATAAACAGAATCGACGTCGCTTCCCGAAATCCTTTCCACTTTAGTCGCTTGAACACCATGAATCAGATCTCCGATCATACCGGCTCGAAACATGCACCCCCCACAATTCCGATACCGCAGGGGCCGTGGGTCTGTCTATGTAGGCTTTACGATTAAGATTTTGGCAAGGTCAGAGGAAGGAGGCTGTATTGTAATACGCCGACGACCGATAACACAGTTCAAAATCTTAATGGTAAAGCCTATAGCATCTTTAGGCGGTCATTTCACCATAAACAGGTCGTGTCCATAATTTCTTGAAATCGTTGGATACCTTTGATAGATTTTAGTGTATCACACGCCTCTGAGCGAAAAGCTCGGGGTGAGAAGGGCTTGCGTAAAAATATCGTATCATTTTGAATGCCGATGGATCCCGTCCGGCTGCCGGTGCAAAATATCGGAATATCCAGATATTCCTGCGATTTTGCGCCTTGTCGGCCGGGCGCCTCAGCGCCCAAAATCACAAACTTATTTTTTTGTGAGCCCAACGGGAGACAGGTATAAATGATCAAATCCAAGGCACTCGAAGTCAACCTGGCCAGCTATCGCGTTGATGTCAGCATCGATGAAAAATACTTGATATTGCAGGATATCATGTCCAGGTACTACGGTCTGATGGAGGGCTTCAACACCTTTTTGAAAGAGCTGTCCCATCCATACCGGAACTGGAATTTCATCGTTTCCGAAGCCAGACGCTATAGTCTCGAATACTTCCATCTGATGGACAGTCATCCGGCGGGACCGGATGGGGCCGGATTGTTTGTCGATATTTTCATGGTGGCCATCCAATCGACCAGAGAGGAGGAGGTCAAAACCGAGGCCGTCGACAACCTGGTCTTGTTTCTCCAGAAGATCATCAAAGATTCCCACTCCGGTATCGATCGTTTCATTCCGGTTCTCGACAACGCCTTCGATTCCATCCGTCAGCTGGATGACAACACCTTTTTTCTTTTCGTGAAGAGCTTCTACCAGCTCAAGCGCCTGGGCGAGATGCTCTGGCACCGCTCGGGAGAGGCGGCCGGCGGTTTCGGTGCCCTTAATGCGCTGTTATTACGATATTTTCGGACCACCTATGCCTATTGGCTCAGTCTCAGGGATCCGCGCGACTGGTTTGAGGAGGAAGCCCGGGAAGCGGATGCCGCCGGAGATCTTAAAAACAGCGCAGCGATCTTTGCCGACATTTCCAGCAGCCGGATAGCGGATCTAAATCACCGGCTCGACGAGATCGGCTCCGAACTGCCGGCCGATTCCGGCACTCTATTGCGCGAACTTCTCTCCCTGGACGGATACAGTCAAATTGTCGAAATATACCGTCAGATGCCACAGAAACTCCTCGAAGCCGGTGGCAAGAGACACGGGAATCAATGGAAGGTTATCTTCCTTTTTCGTATGATGGCCAAATCAGGGTTAACGATGATCCACGAGGAAGTTCTCAGAGACATCAATCGAACCGTCAGCTGGCTCATTGCGAACGAATCGGATCTGCACATCCGCAGGCTGCTTCAAAAAACCTTCTCCATACTGCAAAAACAGGCCGTCAGTTACACGGCCACGGCCTTGAACTGCATACTGAACATGGGCAAAGGGGTTTACCGGACCGATGACAGTGAACTGGTCAATTATTTTATCCAACATGTCATCGAACTGCCGTTTCAAACCCCACGAATCAGCGGCGTCGGTGAAGACTGGCAGATCAGGGTCAACAGCGCCCATATTCAAAACATCCGTACCTGGCTCGAACTGATCGAACTCAATCCCAAGTGGTCGACCCGGTTGATGTCGGTGCTGACCATACACCTGGCCCTTTCCGGCGTGTTCATCAAAGACACGGATCTCTTCCCGCGGGACATCACCCGTTTTCTCAACAGCGACATCGGTCCGGTGTATAACCTGGCCAAGCAGCTCACCCGTCTTTTCCCGGCCTATTTCAACGACATCGGTGCCGAGGGTAAACTCAGAGACATATCGACGCGCATCGACGAGATTTCGCGCCGCCGAGACGTCCTCATCCATTTTCTGCGCAAACAGAGTCACGTCGAGAGCAGCAACCAGATCATCGAATTCATGGAGGCAACCATCTATTTCTGGGCTACGCGCGACAAAAAAATGCTGGAGCAGGTCGTGCCTGCCGATGTCTTCGAGCAGATCGACACGCACGGTCCTTACATCGACGGGGTTCACAAAATCATGACCGGGTTGAAACAAAAGGGGATCGACCGCCAAGCGCTGCTGCTCACGCTTCCCGATGATCAGCTCCACCGCATGATGGCCGACGTGTCCGGTGATGTGACCGAGTCTGATCGTGAGCGGGTCGCCCTGCTGATAGCGTTTTACAAACTGCTCCATCAAAAATACAGCGTCGATTACATCGAACTGAAAAGCCACATTTCCCAGCTATCGACCGAAGCTTTCCCGGATCTCAACCGTCTCCGGAATGCCCTGTCGGAGACGGATCTGAAGAAAAAACTGTTCGTGCTGCTCGAATATCTGGGGCAGCTCAAATCGATCATCCTCGCACCGGACGAGTTTGAAATCCGGGAAGACATTTACAAGAAGCGGCATATCACGATCGATATTCCTTCCATGTACGGCAGTTACCACGAACTCAAATTCGATGCCCTGGGCCTGACCTACCGCATCGAATCGTTGGTCAATGTACTTTTCGAGGAGTTGATTGACAGCATCGATTTGAGTCTGATCACCAAGGCGACTTTTTACCAGATTTATGCCCGGATTCGACTCTTCGACAAAGCCTTGCGACTGGACGGCATTTCGTCGGTCGAAATAGAAAGACAACTCGACCTGCTGGCCCATTCCCTGGAGGTTAAAGGGTTCACGTTCACGCAATATCTCGACATCTTCAAGGGATTTGCTTCGGCGGTCAAGAACATCATCAACGATTATTTCCAGAATGTTCACGAAGAAAATCTGAGTCAGATTATCGACCGGCTGCCCGGCGACCAGATTCTCTGCAAATACCTGCCGAAGGAGACCCACGCGGGTATCGACCGGGAGAAAAACAAGCACCGGATTTCCGAGATCTTTTTCAGGGACCGGATCGCCCTGTCTCTGGGCATTCAGCAACTGGACCGTTTCCTCAGCCGAATCCTCAACATCCTTTTTCAACAGGCCGACAAGTTGAACAGGGACAAACTGTACCAGCTGCTGCTCTACGATCCCGAAAATGCCATGACGTCGATTTTCGAGCCGGACAATCGGGTCACCGGCCTGATCTACTTGGGGAACAAGGGCTTCAACCTGGTCGTGCTCCAGGGCTTGGGCTTGCCGATTCCCCCGGGTTTCATCATCACCACCGAGGTGTACCGCTGCCGGAAG
>JAQAZR010000102.1:0-3532 GCA_032127235.1 Deltaproteobacteria bacterium | reverse complement strand
ACCATGAGCTTGGCCACCTCCAGTCCTTCTTCAATCCGGCCGGGCCGGTCGCGGTAGAAACCGGTATCGATCAGGTAGAGACCGGCATCAAGTCCGGTGAGGCAGCCCTTCAAATCATGTGAGATGGTGCCGATCATCATTCCAAGCGATGACAGGTTGTCCTGCAGTTGTCTTATCCGCGTGACATCGGTGAATGTGATGAGTATCTGGAAGAGCTTGCCGGCCAAGGTTTTTATCGGCGCCGTGCCGGCCATCATGTTATACTGCACACCATTGCGATCGGTCAGGACCAGTTCACCTTGGTGCGGCATTCCGTCTTTAATCGTCTGGGTGATGGGGTCCCTGAAGGCCGGGAATCTGCCCGGCCTGAGGACATCGAAGAAATTCTGGCCGACAGGCCGGCCGAAATCTTCCGTGAAGCGCCGGTTGATGGCGGTGATGCGCAGGTGGGGGTCCACCACGACGATTTGGATCGGGACCGAATCGAAGAGCTGCTGGTATCGTTGCTGGGTCGTGCGGACTTCTTCGGCCAGCCGGTCGATCTCTTTGCTGCCGGCAAAAATTTCCAGCACGAGGACCACTTCTCCGTCGTCGTTGAAAATCGGGGCCGTATGAACAACCACCGGTACCTTGGCGCCGCTTTTATAGCGCACCAGGGCCCGCGTTTCCATGATATCCTCATTCCGAAGGGTGCGGGCCACCGGGCAGTTTCCGCGGGTGGCCCGCTTGCCGCTGTATATTTCCCAGCTGTTGCCGTGAATGCGGTATCCGAGATTGCGGATGTAGGTTGGGTTGGCCGCCAGGACCTTGCAGTCCGGGCTGTGGATGGATACGAAATACGGCAGCTCGTTGAAGTATTTCACGCCGCCGTGAACATCGTTGGCGACTTGGCCGATGAAGGCCGACATCCGATCCACGATTTGACGGATGGCGAGGAACCGTTCTGTGTTCACCATCTCGGCGGCTCTTTTTTCAGACAGCGTCGACAGGTTGTCCATCGTCTGGTCGAGCCGGGCTTGAAGAGACAGGACGTTTTCGGCCCGCCGCAGGGCAATGTCCAGGGCGACCGGTTGGACCGGCCGCAGGAGAAAATCGGCAGTAGAGTTTTTCAACCCCTCAGTTGCCAGGTCCAGGCTCCGCGTTCCGCACAGGACGATGATCTGAACGGCCGGATTTTCGGACATGATACTATCGATCAGTTCCTGACCACCGGGCATATCGAAGTTCACAATGGCTATGGAGGGGCGGAAGTCTCTGAAGCGGCCCATGCCTTCCAGCGCGCTGTCGGCGGAAACCGGCTCGAAGTGTCCTTGCCGAATACTGGCAGTAATTGAATCCCGCTCCTGCCGATCATCACTGACAATTAAGAGGGTTTTTTCCATCTTTGTCTCTTTCGAACTTCGACTCGGTTTATAAAAAAACTGATTCAATATCATTATTTAACCCGTTTTTTCAATCAATATGCATTATAGAAATTTTCTATTTTTAAAATCGTAACAATTAATATTATCGAATTGACATCGCCGAAAAAACCGCATATTTAGGTTCGGTCTTCTATATTCAAACACCTTAACAGGACTGCAAGTATGTATCAGTATTTCGGCTTTACCTGAGAGTTGAAGCGATCGCAAGCCGGGTGTGTTGCGCTCAGCGTCAGGCCGAAACACGGGCACGTATCTGACCGGTTCAGATTCCTCCCAAACGGTTCAGCCTGACCGACTGGATCGAGCCAGGGGCCACGGTGACGGGCCTCCCGTGGTCTTCCAAAGCCTTCGGCCTCGTCTGATAAACGAGGAAGAGGTTCGATTCCCCTTGCCCCCTTCAATCACCAATCACATCCAGGCAATGAAAAGAATACCACCTTCGGCGTGGCCAAGAATCCGTGCATGAGCGCCCTGCTTGAAGAAAAATTGGGTCGCCGCATTCTGGTACCGAACGACCCGCAGATGGTCGGTGCTTTGGGAGCAGCGCTTTTGGCCAAAGAGTGAGTTTATCTGAGTCATTTAACCTTGCGAGAAATGAGGAGTATGGTCGATTGGATGTACAAATTATGCCGCTGGGGTCTTGGGGGCATCTTTATATATGCCGGCAGTGCAAAACTGCTGGAACCTCAAACCTTTGCCGTCTTAATAGAAGCCTATGGCCTCATCCCTGAAAGTTTGCTCATGCCCGTGTCCATCGGCCTGCCGGCCTTGGAAGTGGCTGCCGGCATCGGACTGCTCTTCGACATCGAAGGAAGCCTTGCGGCAGTTGCCGGCTTGCTGGGACTGTTTATCGCCATCTTAAGCTACGCTATTTGGATAGGACTCGACGTGGATTGCGGATGCTTCGGACCGGAAGATCCGGAAGCTGCAGCATTTCACGGACTCAGGTCATCCCTTTACCGAGATCTGGTCATGCTGGCAGGAACCTTTTTCATGTATGGATGGCGTCGATACCGGGTCATAGAACCGGTAAGAATTAGGCCGTTAATGAGGAAACTACTCAAAAAAAGGAGGACGGAAGATGCGTATGGGTAAATCGATCCTGGGGTTGACGACAATCATGTTTCTGGTGGCAGGCATTGCCGGCTTTCAAACCGCTTTTGCCGCCGACAAGTTCGAGCAGGAAGTGGGAATGGAAACCGAAGCGGTCAAACTCGTGCGCGAGGTGCAGCGGGGCGGCTACGATCTGGTCACCACCGAAGAGCTCAAGAAATGGATCGATGGCGGCAAAGACATGATTATCGTGGATACGATGCCCTATGCGGACAGCTACAAGAAACAGCATGTACCGGGGGCGGTTCAGTTTCTGTTTCCCATCCCGGACATGAATGAATGGGACACGAAGGAAACCGACGGTAAAACCAAGGAAGATTTTGTCACGCTTCTGGGTGACGACAAGAACAAAACCATCGTCATTTACTGCGGGTTCGTCAAATGCACCCGCAGCCACAACGGCGCGGCCTGGGCCGTCAAGCTCGGCTACAAGAATGTCTATCGCTATCCGGGCGGAATTTTCGCCTGGAAGGGAGCAAAATATCCGGTGGGAAAAGTTGAATGAGTGAGTCAGGAAACAAAGCGTCTTTAGAGCTGAAAGACAAACTCGATCCTGACGCCGAAGCCTTGATCTTACGGATCAAGGAACGCGCCCGCAATCTGTATATCACCCGGCAGTTGCTGTGTACCGAAGCGGTCGTGGTGGCATTGAACAGTGGTCTGGACGGCGGCCTGAGCGATGTTCAGGCCGTTGCCATGGCCGCCCCCTTTTGTGTTGCGCTGGGAGAGAGCGGGTGCATGTGCGGCGCCTTGAGCGGTGCGGTATTGGCCTCCGGCCTGTTTTTGGGAAAAGATCATCCTTACCGCAACCGCCGGGACATGCGTGACGGCGCCCGGCAACTGCACGATGCGTTCAAGACCGAGAACGGTGCGACCTGCTGCAGAGTGCTCTCACGCAACGTCAAACACGATAAAAATGTCCATTTTCAGCAGTGTGCCGATTTGACGGCGGAAGCCGCCGAACTGGCGGCAAGGTTGATTCTGCATAAACGGCC
>JAQAZR010000101.1:0-5267 GCA_032127235.1 Deltaproteobacteria bacterium | reverse complement strand
CGATGTTTTCCCAGTGTCCGTTTTCAATCCAGACGGCAATCAGCTGCGCCGTATCCGGGTAGCCTGCCGGCGCGTTCGGTGGCAGCTCCAGCCACATTTGAACGGTTTTGCAGTCCAGGCGCTGCATGACCCTTGCCAGTTGAAGCTTCTCCAATGCCAGTGCATTGGAAAGCTGTTCAAACTGGCCCTTAAGGGGTTTGACCAACAGTTTCTTGCCGAGCTGCAGGGCTTCGCCGGCCAGCTCGAAGCCCGCTCCGCAGATCACCCCGTTGCAGTCCTCCAGGTCCTGCAGAAAACCGCTGCGCGAATAAGGACGCAGGTGCAGGTGACCCTTGTCGACCGGGGATTTGAGTTCGGCGATGCCGTAGATGAAAAAGCGGTGGCTGGTGAAGGGAGCCAGCAGCGTCTGGACCTCGGCCGGGTGATCGAAAGGCAGGTAAACCAGCACCTTGTCGGCCTCGGCCGGTCGTGTGCCGTCGAGATGCCCTGGAATGACGGGGGGTAGGATCGGCTGACCGAAGTGGTGCCAGTGGAGTCCGACGGGATGGTCCGCAGGGGCAAACGCCTGCAGCAACCGGCGCGTGAAAGGGTTGGCACCGGCGATCGGGATGTCGAAGCAGAAGGCGTACTGGTGTCCGAAACCGATGCTCGGAATTCGAAACCGCCGGGCAATGCGGGAGCTGAGCGGTTCATAGTCCGTTATCACCAGGTCGATGCCAACAGCTTCGTAGGTGTAGATATCGCGGTAAAAGCGCGGCAAATTGAGAGTAAAAGCGGTTTTCAGATATTGCAACCGACCGCGGGAGGTTTTGAAGGTGAGTCCACGGCGAACTTCGAAAGGCGCAAAAACGTCAATTTCTTTGAGACCCGAGGGATCCCGGCCGCTGAAAAGCACCTGCACTTGGTGGCCCCGGGCCCGCAGCCGCTGAACGACTTCACGCGAACGGCTGATGTGCCCGTTGCCGGTGGCCTGGATCCCGAAGAGGATTTTCATGCGGTCGCCGTTCTCCGCTTGAACATGGGTCTATCCAGCGATCGTCAACCCGCACCATCCACACAGCAGTCCGATGACGATCCCTGCCAGAACATCGGTGGGGTAGTGCACACCGAGAAACACCCTGGAAAAGCCCACCAGCAAAGCCCAAGCGAAAGCCGGCAGGGCCAGGATCGGGAAAAAGCAGCTCACCAAGGTGGCCATCACGACGGCCGCGGCGGTGTGCCCTGAGGGGAAACTGAAGCGGTCGCTGGGCACGATCCGCCGCTGCACGGTCGTCAGCGCTTCACAGGGGCGGTCCCGTTTGACGCAGTTTTTTAAGAGTTTGTAGAGTGGCAGCTCCAGTGAAAATGCCGCCAGGCCGGCCAGCAGAAAATGAAGGGCAGTCTCCGGATCGAAGAAGAAGAGTACAAGCGGCAGGGCCGGATAGTAGTAGCCGTTTCCACTGTGGGATATCCAGGGCACGGCGATCGAAACCAGTTTTTTTCCATCCAGGCCGAAAATTTTGTTCAGGCAGACCACATCCCAGTATGTCACGCTGTTTACCAAGGCTCTCATGGTCACCCCCTTCTATTGAGAACCTATAGTAAACTTCCAAGATTAGGGTCTTACTAGGATTGTGTGTTTTTTTAGTTACCTCCTAAAGTCCGGACCGGATCACCAAATCCGTGATCGGGCCGCGCGATTTGTCGCCCTTCAGCACGAGGTGGGCGTATATTTTACTGCCTTTGAACTTGTTGACCACCCAGTTCATGCCATTGTTGTCGAGATTCAAGTAAGGATTGTCGACCTGGTGGATATCCCCCAGGCAGATACACTTGACGCCCTCTCCCATTCGAGAAAGCAGCGACCGGCACTCGTTGCGGGACATGTTTTGCATCTCGTCGATAACGACCACCGCGTTTTCGATGTTCATTCCCCGGATGTAGGCAAGGGGCAGGAGTTCGAAACGCTTCGAATTGTATTTAGGCGGGATTTCGATCGTATCGGCAAATATACGATTGGCCGGTCGCAGTTGGTGCAGTTTCAGAATCAGGTCCGACATGTAACGCGTGTAGGGTTCCATTTTTTCTTCTATTCGTCCGGGCAGATACCCCAGTTTCTGGCCGATTTCGATCATCGGCTTGACCACATATATCTTCTCGTGGGTTTTCTTTTCGAGCGTCTGGTATAGGGCGGATGCCAGCGCCAGGAAACTCTTGCCGTAGCCAGCGGCGCTCTGGATGGTGACAATCGGGATATCGGGGTTGTTCATCAGTTCGAGTGCCAGATTCTGATACACGGTGCGGGGGAAAACGTTCCAGATCTTGAGCTGATAATCGATGACCTTCTCTTCGGCGGCACCGCAGAATACGGGTTTGCCTGTGTCGTTCCACTTGAAGCTGTTGGGGATGGCGTCATCCGGATCGGTTGCGAATCCCGTGTAGCGCTCGGCTTCGGACTTGGAGGGTACCGAGTCCTTGTAGTTTTCGCTGCGGATGCCGTAGATACCGGCCTGGAGTTGAAACACCCTGTCGTTGGTCACCAGGATCGGTTCTATCAGGCCGCTGGTGCGGATTTCTTCCAGGATGTGATTGTCCACCTGGTTGGAGAAGGAATCGGCGACATGATCGGTCTTCAGCAATTTGAAGTGCTCGGGAAATTCCGAGATGTGGTGAATTGCCTTGTTGGCGATGTGGCCCAAACGGGGATCTTTTTTGAACTTATTGAGCTCCAGAAGAACGTGGTAAGGGATGTAAATGGCGTTTTCGTTTCCGTTTCGCAGCTTGAACAGTGCATTGGGGTCTTCCAGCAAGACATTCGTGTCCACGACATAGTGCTTGGCGTTTTGCATGTAGCCACCTTTCTTGAAACGAAATTGTTAAAGAACCGTTGCCGGGGGCGGGCATCTTGGCCCGACCAACTCATTCTGCCACCATATATAGCATACGGTACAAAAAAATACACTATAAAATGTGTCCATTTGGGATCGCCAAAGTGAGCGGTGAGCCGGGTCGCGTGCATATTCTGACATGAAGGTCATGGTGCCTGGACCCTGGCACCGCCTGCAGGGGCTGCCGTCGATCGTGTGGAAAAATCACATCCCTCCGGCCAACCGGACAGGGGAGGTGAACTCCTGTGAAGGGTTTGCGCCGTCCGGGTCCGCGAAGGCTGTCCATACCGTTGCCGATGATTCCGCGAACAGGCGTGCCGACTGCCCCATGCGGCGGCGGCGGTCTTCGTTTCTGACCAGCAGCTGCAGGGCTTCATAAAGATTGTCGGCATCTTTGGACCTGACCACGATGCCGGATTCGTCCGGCGAGATGCAGCATTTCAATTGATTCCGATCGTCTACGATGACCGGAACGCCGCTGGCCTGAGCTTCGGAAACGGCCTTAACGGCCTCCTTTCCCCGGCCCCCACAGATGAAAATGTCGCTGGAGGCGCAGATACCGGGCCAGTCTTCTTCGGTCGGACGTTCGAGAAAGGTGCATGGCGTGGTGCCGAGCAGTCTCTTCAGTCCAACCGTCATGGAACCTGCGCCGGTGACGATCAGGTGGATGCCGCTCTCGCCTCGGGACAGGATTTTGAAAACTTCCGTCAGAAGAGCCAGACTCTTTTCATCGGCAGACGTCGCGTCGCACAGGATCTTCAGGTTGGACTGAAGCCCGCAAAACCGGTCCAGGTGGCCGTTCCTCCGGCCGGGATGGAACCGGCAAAGGTCTACCCGGCGTGGTACGAATCTGATCTTGCCGGGTTGGACGCCCATTTGCCGGAGGTCGGTTGCATCCTGCTCGCAAAAAACGTAAACACGGTCCAGCTGATCATAGTACCACAGCTGAAACCGATGCAGGATCTCGCCTACGGATTCATCTGCACCCAGGAACGGGAAGCAGTCTGACAGGGAATGCTGGCAGGTGCCGTACACAGGAAGTTTCAAAATCCGGGCAACTGCCAGCGCGGCCAGGCCGACCGGTCCCATAGTGGCCGAATGCAGGTGTGTCACCTCACGAGTGTAGCAGTAATTCAACACTTCCATCAATGGGGGGAAAAAGAGTCGGTTACCCGGAAAATCCGGGTGCTCATAGGTGCCGATCGGGTCGAACCGGCGGATCCCCGGCTCTTTGCGGGGTCTCCCGGCGTCACAGGTGATCAATTTGAAGAACCGTGGGTTTGCGGATCTTGCCGGTGCCAGGTGCTGCAGCGACAGCTGCACCCGATACAGGTCGTGGAACCGGTCGGTAAAGTGGGCCGTTACCGCCTGGTCTTCCGGGCCGTCCAACCGCTCGTCCTTCTTTATCCGATTGAAATGGGCTGCCATACGGCGATTGAAGACCCGATCCTGGGCAAAATAGGTAAAGGAGATGAAGTAGGGGGCCATCAGCGCATAGAGGCCGCCGGCGGATCCAATCGTCTGGAAAACGTTGAACACATTGGCGCCCGAAAGATTATCCATCAGATTCCGGGCGACGTTCAGCAGTGCCCGGTTCGAGATGTGGTTGACGAACTGGAAAAGGATTTTTTCCAGGTCATCGTCGTGTGTGTCGGCTGCTTCGGTGATTTTCAGCAGTTGCGGATTTTCGTGAAGCAGCTTGCCGCTTTCGTGACGGATAAAGGTGGCCAGTGACTCGGGGACCTGGCTTTTGAGTCTCGGCCGTTTGCGGTAGTGCCAAAGATCGTAGAGTTTGGCGATGAACCCCGGACCGCTGTGAACGCCTCCCGGCAGCAGACAGTGGTCCAGAAAATTGAGCAGCATGTCCTTTGTGGTGTAGCGTTCCAGGTGCAGTCGGTGGCGATAGAACTGGTAGCCGATGCTGTAGATGGTGCGGGCAAAGCCCAGCGGCGTGGAGGGGTGCCGAACGACCCTGGCGCGATGGTCGAGAATGCCGGCCAGCGCATTCGCCAGGTTGTCTGCATCCGGGATTACCGTGTGGGTCCGTGCGATGTTCAGGGAGCTGTGATCATCCGAACCGCCGGTGATGTTTTTTCGCCACGGCTCCTGCATGCGGGGTGTGATTCCATGGGCGTTGGCCAGACGGTCGATGTCGGCGGGAGTCAGCTGCCGGAGGATGTGTTGAAGACACTCGTTGGTTTGATCGTTGCGGGCACCGTTCATTTCGAAATTCTTGAATAAAAGCAGCAGTTTTTCAATGTGGGTGACGGTGAGACGATCGTTGACGCTGAAAAGGGGATGCGCCAGGATGTGGAGGATACCGGCCGCCAGGAGATAGTCCACCAGTTCGTAAATGTTCTCGCGGACCTTTTGGATGTCCTGGTGCTGGGCTTCGTCGAT
>JAQAZR010000100.1:0-4323 GCA_032127235.1 Deltaproteobacteria bacterium | reverse complement strand
TCCGCGATCCTGCGGGCTTCCAAATCGGTGTTCTTAACCAGAGCGGTGGCGGCGGCCTGGGCGGCGACGCCGCCGGAACCGATGCCGATCAAACCGTCGTCCGGCTCGATCACATCCCCGTTGCCCGAGATGAGGAACATCAGGGTGTCATCCACGGCAACCATCACGGCCTCCAGGCGCCGGAGGTATTTGTCGGTGCGCCAGTCACGGGCAAGCTCCACCGCGGCACGCATCAGGTTGCCGTTGTAGCGTTCCAATTTGGCTTCGAGCTGCTCGGAGAGGTTCAGGGCATCGGCCGCCGTACCGGCAAATCCGACGATGATCTTGTCATTGTAAATCCGCCTGACTTTGCGGGCATGATGCTTGATGATAGAACTCTGCAGCGTTACCTGCCCGTCTCCGGCAATCACCGTGTGCCCCTTGTGCCTGATGGCCAGAATTGTGGTTCCGCGTGTTTTCATGGTTCACCTTCCCCGGAAATTCACCGGGATTCGTCATGCCCCCGGGTTTTTGAAGATGTCCGACCCGGCACCGGTACTGTATCGCCGTCTATTTTCTTGGATGGGCCTTGTCATAGGTCGCCATCAGTCTGTCAATGCTGACGTGAGTGTACTTCTGAGTGGTCGACAGGCTCTTGTGGCCCAGCAGTTCCTGGACCGCCCGCAGGTCGGCGCCCGCATCGAGCATGTGCGTCGCAAAAGTATGGCGCAGAACGTGCGGGGAAACCGGCACCATCAGACTGCACGCCCGGACGAGCTTGTCCAGGATGCGGGCGATGGAGCGCGAACTCAATCGTCCCTTGTACTTGTTCAAGAACATCGGACCGTCCGATTCGGCCGGTACATCGATTTCAGCCTCCAAGCGCCGACGGTAGGCGGTGATCGACTCGAGTGCCTTTTTGCCGATCGGAACGATTCTCTCCTTAGATCCTTTGCCCAACACACGCACCATCCCGGTGCTGTGGTCGACGGCAAAGACATTGAGACCCGCGACTTCCGAAACCCGCAGTCCGCAAGAGTAGAACGTTTCGAAAATGGCGCGGTTGCGCAGACCCGGCAGGTCGTCGGTCTGAATCGAATCGAGCAACCGGAAAATCTCGTCCACCACGAGATAGCGCGGGATCGGGTGGTCCTGTTTCGGTGTCAGGATCATATCCGTCGGGTTGCTTTCTATGATCCCCTGTTTCAAGAGGTGGCGAAAAAATGACCTCAGCGCCGAGAGTTTCCGGCCGATCGTGGTTTTCTTGTTGCGGCGGTGGAGCAGCCCGAGATATTTTCGGACCGTCAAGGGATCCACCTTGGGTAAAGGATGAGACAAGCCCGCTTGCAATTGCGATCGGGTGCCGTCGTCGCTTGTTTCTATAACAAATTCAAAGAACTCCTGCAGGTCGTTGCGGTAGGCCCGCGCCGTGTTGGCCGAGTATCCCTTTTCGGCCAGCAGAATATCGATAAAGGATTTGATCAACTCTTCGACGGATCGAATTTCCATTGGCTAAAAGGCAATCAGGTTTTCAAGTTCCTGCCAGTCGCCGACCTCGACAAACGGGTGGCTTTCGCGGTTCCAGGGCTGCCGGTAGAGCACCGGCTCGATGCCTACCTCCTTCAGGTGGTAACAGGTTTCCAGCCGGTCTTCGACGAAAAAGCGGATGCCGCTTTCGAGGAGCACCTTGGCTTTGCCTTCGAACGTACCGGTGGCCACCACCTGCACGGTCTCCGGTGTCAGCCGCACCAGATCGCACATCCACTTCGAAATGGGCCCCGGGTGCGTCCGCGCAGTGACGAAAAGCAGTGGATTGCGGTAGCCGGCGATGCGGGACAGCACCGCGCCGGATCCGCTGATGGACTGAAGCGGCGTCGCGTATTCGCCCGCCATGATCCGGTTGAGAATGACGTCGATCAGGGCGGGATCCATGTCGAGACACTCCGCCAGTAAATAAGAGGTCATGTCCTCGTAGCGAATGCCGTCGACCCGGTATTCTTTGCGGGCAATATCGAGAAAGAGCGCCATGGTGTCGGCAATCACACCGTCGATATCAAAAGCCACTGATGTCGGATCGATCATAACGCGTCCACCCGCGCATCAGGCAGCACTGTGGGTTTTTTTCTTCAACCGCGAAATGCGACGCCGGTAAATGGTAGCCATTTTCTTGTCGCTGGCCTCGAGTGCCGCCTGACGCTGAACCTTCAGGGCTTTAATTTTCTGCTTCAGCTGGCGGACATCCCCGCTCTTCTTCTTGCCGGGTTTGTCATCGACGATTCCCCTTTCCTTTTTGATGGCCGCGAGCAGTTCTTCTTTGTTCATTCCATGAACGCCGGAAATGCCCGAAATCGTCTTGGCAATCTCGCGCATCTCTTTGGCCGTCATCTTTTCCAAGGGTTTTTCCTTTTCCGTCTTTTTCTTTGCTGCCATGATCCGCTGTCGCTCCTTTCTCCTCCTGTCTATAAAGAACAAAGCGGAAGCCGCAGAGCCTCCGCCACAGAGTGTCGGTCCGGTCTTGTCGCTCAGACGGCCACTGCAAAACGGCCCGTCTTCAAAAAAACACGGATGTCCAACTGTTGTTACTTAAAATTGGGATACATAAACCAATTTATTTCGGCATGTCAATAGCGAATACGGGGCTGAAGCTACTCCTGCGGCGGCGTCGCGCCAGCCGTGTTTTGGGGTTGCGGCTCATCGACGGTGCGCGTCTTCTTGTAGAGTTCGATGAAGGGCGTCAGCAGTTCGAGGGGCAGCGGAAATATGGTTGTCGTATTGGTTTCAGTCGACATTTCGTTGACGGTCTGCAGGTACCTCAACTGCAGGGCGGTCGGGTGTTTCTCGATAATCTTGGAAGCATCGGCCAACCGGGCGGCTGCCTGGAACTCACCCTCGGCGTTGATGACCTTGGCGCGGCGTTCGCGCTCCGCTTCGGCCTGGCGGGCCATGGCTCGCTGCATTTCCTGCGGCAGATCGATGTGCTTCAACTCGACCGTGGCCACCTTGATCCCCCAGGGATCGGTGTGGGTATCGAGGATTTCCTGCAGCTGGGCGTTGAGTTTTTCTCTTTCCGACAGCAGGTCGTCCAGTTCCGCCTGACCGCAGACGCTTCGGATCGTGGTCTGGGCCAACTGCGACATCGCGTAGCTGTAATTTTCCACCTGCACGATGGCCTTGATCGGGTCGATCACCCGGAAATAGATAACCGCGTTGACTTTGACGGAGACGTTGTCACGGGTAATCACATCCTGCGGATCGACATCGAGCACTATCAACCGGAGGCTGACCTTGGTCATTCTATCGATGATGGGGATCAGGATGATGAGGCCCGGACCCTTGGCGCCGATGACGCGCCCCAGTCGAAAGACGACGCCGCGTTCGTATTCGTTTAAAATGCGCAGGGCGGCGGAAAGGAAAAAAACAACCAGGATGACGATGACGATAAGTGGATAAAACATGGTGATGCTCCTTGTTTAGTTCAGCGGTTCGACTTCCAGAACCAGATTTTCGATGCCGATGACCCTGACCCGGGTCCCCTCCACGACCGGCAGTTTGGCGGTCGCCTTCCACAGTTCACCGTGCACGAAAACCTTGCCTTCCGGGGTGAGGGCCTGGCGAACCACCCCGATTTCACCGATCATGCCGCTCGAGCCGGTTCTGGGTTTCGACACCTGGGCCCGAAAGACGAGACCGGCTACGAGCACGAAAAACCCGGATACCAGGACGATCGTGGTGACCAGCACGGCCAATGAAAGCCGCATTTCCGGGCTGCTCGACTTGAACAGCATCAGCGAACCAAGCACCAGGGTCACGATGCCGGCGATGCTTAACAGCCCGTAACTGGCAATCTTCATTTCCAGGACGAAAAAAACAATGGCCAAAAGGATCAGAAGAATGCCAGCGGTGTTGATCGGCAAGGCCTGGAGCGCGAAAAAGGCCAGGATGATGCAGATACCGCCGATCACCCCTGGGAAAATCGCTCCCGGATGGGAGAGCTCGAAGTAGAGCCCCGCCAGCCCGATCATCAGCAAAATGTAGGCGATGTTCGGGTCGCTGATCGTCCTGAGAATTTTGTCGCGCAGGGTTTCGGATAGAACCACCTTTTTGGCGTCCGTTAGTTTGAGACGTCCCTTGTCCTTGATGTCGCGTCCGTCAATCTTTCGAATCAGTTCGTCCGTGTCCTTGGCGATCAGATCGATCACATGCTTCTTCAAAGCCTCGGTTTCGGTGGCGGAAACGCTTTCCCGGATCGCCTTTTCGACCCAAGCGGCATTGCGGCCCCGTTCTTCGGCGACGCTGCGGGCCTGGGCCACCATGTCGTTGACGACTTTCTCCGACATGGTCTTG
>JAQAZR010000099.1:0-3274 GCA_032127235.1 Deltaproteobacteria bacterium | reverse complement strand
AGAGGCAGAAAGGAGCGCTAATCGATGACATCGAACAACATGGTCAACATATATCTTTACACCCGTTACGAGCGGTTTTGGCACTGGATGCAGACGGCCCTGATTCTTCTGCTGTTGGTGACCGGCTTTGAACTCAATGGCCTGTTCATCCTCTTCGGTTTCAAGACCGCCGCCGAGATTCACAACTTTTCCGGCCTCACCTGGCTGATCCTGTTTGCGTTTTTCGTGTTCTGGCTCTTCACGACCGGTGAGTGGCGACAGTATGTCCCGACCACGCGGAAGATGCTCCTGGTGATCCGCTATTACACCTATGGCATTTTTCGAGGGGAACCGCACCCGGTGCCCAAGCGCAAGGACGCCAAGCACAACCCCCTGCAACGGTTGGTCTACCTTTCCCTGGCGGCCGCTCTGCTTCCGGTGCAGATGGTAACCGGCTTCCTCTACTGGGGTTACAACTCATGGAAAGACTGGGGACTGGGCTGGTTGTCCCTCGAGGTGATCGCGGCCATACACCTGGCCGGGGCTTTTGCGATTCTGTCATTTCTCATCGTCCACATCTACATGATCACGACCGGTCACACGGTGTTCGCACACACCCGTGCCATGATCTCCGGCTGGGAACTGGTTCAAGAAGGGACGAAAATTGAGGACTGGGAACAAAAGAAAAGGAAGGCACCCCAACCGGTCACCTGAACTCAGGCCGCGTAAGCGTTCACAGGGCACCGCATTTGCTTTGTTGTCGGGCATTTGAAGTACAAAAGTACGTCTGCGCGCCCGACGCCTTGCATCTGCTGCACCCTGTAAACGCTTACAATTTGGTGGTTTGAAGCGCATCGGACTTTGCAACCCTGTGAACGGTTACCAGGCCACCGTTCATCAACCGAAGATTTTTAGGGTGAGACCTTAACCACTGCTGCTTCCAAACGGCCCCTGTTCCCAACTGGGGCCGTTTCATTTCAGCCCTGCCAGTGCAATACGGCCCTGCTTGTATGCTTCCGAACGGCAAATGTCGTCTGCCTATTGAATACCAGCATCGAATCTTGTAAGGTGACCGATCGGATACACCTTCAACACTTGAAACATTTGCAGAGGAGGCCGAGATGAATTTTGAATCGATAACGGAAATCCTGATGTTTGCCATTGAAAAGGAGCAGGAGGCAGCCGCCTTTTACGAGGAGGTCGCCCATCAGGAATCATTTGCAGGAGCCCAAAAGACCTTCCTCGAATTTGCCGCCGAGGAGCGCAAACACCAAGCCATGCTGGAGCATTTCGAGGGTAGCCGGGAAAAGATCAAGGCTTATAAATTGAAATGGATTCCCGACATGAAACGCAGCGATTACATGGTGGAGATGAAGTACGAAAAAGGGATGCACTTTACCGACATCTTGCGGCTGGCCATGAAACGCGAAGAAAAAGCCCTGGCGCTATACAACGAACTGCAGCGTAAAACCGATCAAGATGAGTATATCAAAATGTTCAAGATTCTGGCCCAGGAAGAAGCCAAGCATAAACGCTATCTCGAGACCCTTTATGACGATTTCATGGCCGAGCAGGGGGACTAATCCGTCCTACCGTTATGGAACCAAAAGCGAGCGGCATTTCTCCATCCTCTGGAGTTGCGCTACTGGCCGGATTGGTTGGGCGTCGGCCTGTTGACTCTTATCGTCATTCAATTTTTGTTAAGCCAATGGCACGTCGCCTTTCGAATCAAGTATCGTCGATGGCTTTTATGGCGTTGCTGCGTTGGCGTTTTCATTCATTCAAAACATATTTCCCGTGAGTCCCACCCTTTCACTCTTTCGTCCACACCAACCCGTCCGCAATGTTTGCAGATTACCGTTCGGGCCAGCGGGGACTGGACGAGAAATATCGGCCGAATCGTAGAGGGAGACCGCATCCATCTACAGAGTCCCTTATGCATTGATGAGTAATCCCTATGAAGGTATGCTCCATGAAAGGAATCAATTATCGGCACTCGTATTTAATAGTATTCTGGCCGGCCATCATGTTTGCTGTTGTGTTATTATGTCTGACAGCTGCTGCGGCTGCCTCTCAAAAAACCCAGCAGGCAGAATTTATATATTTAGATCAAAAGTGGCTGGGTGATTTTGAAGGGATGGCCAAACGACGTGAAATCCGTGTGCTGGTGGTTTATAGCAAAACATTTTATTTTTTGGATCAAGGCCAGCAGCGCGGGGCCACCTACGAACTGCTCAAGCAGTTTGAAAAATTCATCAACAAGAAACTCAAGACCAAGACTCTTAAACTCAGGGTATTTTTTATTCCTGTCAGGCGCGATCAACTCATTCCCTGGCTGGTGGACGGCCGGGGGGATATTGCGGCCGCCAATCTGACTATCACGCCCCAGCGACAGAAGCAGGTCGATTTCTCCGATCCTTTGGCTACCGACGTCAAGGAGCTGCTGGTCACCGGACCGGCGGCACCGACAGTGAAGAACCTGGAGGATTTAGCCGGTAAAGAGATTCACGTGCGTCGCTCGAGCAGTTACTACGAGAGCCTGATGCAGTTGAACCAATCTTTCCAGCGGGACGGCAAGCAGAAAATGAATCTGGTTCTAGCCGATGAGACGTTCGAGGACGAGGATTTGCTGGAGATGGTCAATGCCGGCTTGATTCCCATGATCGTCATGGACAGCCACAAAGCAGAGTTCTGGGACCAGATTTTCGACCATATCAAAGTCCATCCCGACATCGCCGTTAGAAGTGGGGGTGAGATAGCTTGGGCGTTTCGCAAGGACAGCCCGAAGCTCAAGGCGGTGATAAATAAATTCGTCAAGGATCACAAGAAGGGAACCCTGTTCGGCAATATTCTCCTGAAGCGTTACCTGCGCGACACAAAATATGTCAAAAACTCGATCGCGCAGAAGGAATTAGAAAAATTTGAGGCTATGATCGCCCTATTTGAAAAATACGCCGGCCAGTACGACTTTGATTATTTGATGATCGGCGCCCAGGCTTTCCAGGAGTCCGGCCTTGACCATAGCAAACGCAGTTCGGCAGGAGCCATCGGCGTGATGCAGATGCTGCCGTCCACGGCTTCCGATCCCAATGTCGGCATTCCCGATATTGAAAAGCTGGACAAAAACATTCATGCTGGGACCAAGTATTTGCGATTTATTGTCGACCGGTATTTTACAGACGAGGCGATGGACGATACCAACAAGATGCTCTTCGCCTTTGCATCTTACAACGCCGGACCGGCGCGGATCAGCAGCCTGCGCAATAAAGCTGCCAAGATGGGGCTGGACCCCAAT
>JAQAZR010000098.1:0-7059 GCA_032127235.1 Deltaproteobacteria bacterium | reverse complement strand
CCGGACTCCCCTTCCCTCTCGCCATGCGCCATCTGCTGAAAACACCGTCGGCCCGGACCTACGCCTGGACAGCCAACGGCTGTGCATCGGTGCTGGCATCGATCGCCGCCGCCCAGCTGGCCTTGAGCCAAGGCATCGCCGCCATCGTGATAGGTGGGGCGGCGGCGTACGGGGTTGCCTTGATCTGCGCGCTCAAGATGCGTTCATCGGCTGGCGTCAAAAATTCAAAGGAGAAAATAGAAATACGGCCATGATATTTATCGAAGTCGATTGCTACGCGGGTTATCGCGGCGAGGAAACCCCGCGACGGATCCGGTTCAAAACACATACGGTGGCGGTTAAGTCGGTGCTCGACCGCTGGCTTTCGCCTGACCACCGTTACTTCAAGCTCGAAGGCGATGACGGCGATCTTTACATCATCCGGCACGATCCCCGCCAGGGGCTATGGGAGCTGACTTTTTACCGCGCTGCCGAAATCCCTTGAGGATCGTCAAAATCATTGGGATAAAGATAGTAGCAGTAAGCAAAGGGCAGTGCTTCACCTGAAACAGAAAATGATGAGCAATGCGCTACCTTGCCTTATAGACCTATCAGCGCTTTTACCTTGAGGTGATAAAGCCCATTATCAGAAGGCGACCTTGCGGATCTGAATGATAAATATAGAGCTCTGTAAATAGTGATTGCGTTTTGGTTCTTTCAGAAGTGCTCAAACTACCTATATCGTTTCCGTTCGTAGTAAATCGAATGATGTGGCTCAAACCTCCCTATATCCACCGCCAACCCAGGTTAAGATCATTTCCGCAAATTCGTCGGCTTTGTCCTGATAGGAGAAGTGCCCACAATTCTCAAAAATCTGTAACTCGCTGTGTTTGAAACGCTGGTTCAGACGATGGGCGTTATCTACAAGCAGAAACTGGTCCAGATCACCCCAAAACACTTTGACGGGCAGATCGAGCTCGGCCAAGTGTGGATCAACCGTCGCCAGGTTTTCGGGGTACGTTGCGAACCAGTGAGTTATGGGACCTATACGTTCCTTATAGGAGGCAACGTAATCCGCGACCTCCTCTGCGCTTGGACTGTAATTGACAAGGGCGAGGCGAAGGCCGCCTTCGACGAAGGCACCGGCTCCCGTGATCCTGAACATCATGCGCCAGAAACCCGAATTAACCGCCTTGTTGATGATACTTCCGTTCGCCGTGGGTAGGATGCCAGGTCCGTCACCGATAATCAGACTCGCTGCCTTATGGTCACGATGGATGGCGTAGTGCAACGCAGCGGGCATGCCGACGTCCGGTCCGACGATGTGCATTTGTTTCAAGTTCAGGGTGCGGGCGAATTCGTCCAGGAACCGGCTCTGGGCATCGAAGCTCATGAACTCCAGGCCACCCTCGCTGCGCCCGAAACCAGGCAAATCCAGGGCGACCAATCTGCATTGCTCACCGATCCGGGTCCATATGGGGTCATAGCAAAGAATGCTCTGCGGCAAGGGGCTCAGAAGCAACACCACGGGGCCGTCCTGCTTGCCCCCCTCAGCGAACCGTATCTTTACCCCGGCGATGGTTCTATATTGCGTTTGAATCACCATGGGCCGGGAAGTGGAGGCAATGCGTCCTGCGCCTTCACGCCGAGCGGCCTTGATCTTCCCGTATTCTGGCGTCACGGCGAGCAGAACACTTGCGTTGAGCTTGTCGAAAAGACCAATGGGTTTGCTGGTCGAGTTCATATGAGTTCTCCTGTGGAATGGATTAAAAAAATCAGTTCTGCTTATTCTCGTCTATGAAGCCGTGCCACGGACTCCAGTTGTCTGCGACCGGGACAATCCCCTTATCCCTGGCGTACTGTTCGTAAATGGCGATCATCTTCTCGAGCCGCTCTGGGGTTTCTGCATCCAGGGGGCGAGTTTCGCCCGGATCCTTCTTGATGTCGTAAAGATGCCATTTGCCGTCCCCGTACATGGCAGCGCGTACCCGAATTGCCTTGTAGTCGCCGGCCACGACGTAGCTGTTACCAAACAGCTCGAATGCGACCCATTGCCCTTCCTTACGCGGACTTGGCACACTGCCCTCGAAGAACTGGCGCATGGAAATACCAGATGGTGCAACGATCTTGCGTTCTTTGTAATTGGTCTGCGGATGTTCAACGCCGGCATAGTCGAGTATCGTCATCGGTACGTCCTTGACGTGCGCAAATTCTTCAGTCTTCTGTCCAACTCTGGCGAACTGCAAACCTTTAGGAGGGACTACGATCAGCGGCACGCGGACACCACCCTCCCCGATGAACCATTTCCACCATTGGAGACTACCGGTGGCGGCGTCGGCCCAGTCCGTCCCTATGAAGCCGAAGGTATCGCCGCGCCCGATGTGATCGAATTCCTGGCTGAAGTTGTTCCTGACCCACTTGGTTGCCATCGGGTTGCTCAATTCACCCCGCTCGTCCAGACCCTCGGGCCCGTTGTCAGACATATAGATGATCAGCGTGTTGTCGATCTGCCCGGTTTCCCGAAGGTAGTTGAGCAGCATGCCGATATGGTAGTCCTGGGACTCCATCATAGCTGAGTAGGTCGCCATCATGCGTGCCTGTCGTCGCTTTTCCTCGTCGCTCAGTTGTAACCAGGCGCGCAACAAACGGTTGTTGCTGCTATCGGGAAAGCGGGCGTCCTTGGGAATAATGCCGAGTTTTTTCTGTGATTCGAACCTGTCGCGCTTAAGTCCTTCGAATCCGAGCCTGAGGTAATGATCGAAATACTTGTCGATCAGAAAATCCGGTGCCTGGATCGGTGCGTGGGGTGTTGTATAAGCCAAATAGGCGAAAAACGGCTTGCCGGTCTTCCGGCCTTGTTCGAGATACTCCAGCATCTTCGTTGTATACAGGTCGTCGGAGTAGATACCGATGGGACGCTCCACCTGTTTTCCGTCCTCATAGAACGGTTCGGTAGGCATTTCGCCGGCCTTGACCTTTGCGACGACTGCAGGGTCATGTATGTCGACGTGGAAAACACCCTGGTTCCAATGATTGGAACCCCCCGTATAAATTGCGTAGCTGCGATTAAAGCCCCATTTATGCGGCCCTTCACCACCGTGCGCTGTCCCCCCAAGATGCCACTTGCCTGTCATATAAGTGTTATACCCGGCATCATGGAGCAGTTCGGCGATGGTTACAGTTGTGCGCGTCAAAAAGGCCTCGTAGCCGGGTTTGCCCTCTGCGGGCGGATACAGCGAGTAGTCAAAGGCGCCGAGTCCCACTTCAACAGGGTTGTTTCCGGTCAGCAACATCGCCCTTGTCACCGAGCATACCGGCGACACATGAAATCTATTGAACATTAGACCTTGATCCGCCAGGCGATCAAGGTTCGGCGTTTTGGTAACCGAGCCGCTGGTGCCGAGGTCCCCGAAACCGGCGTCGTCTCCAACGATCAGCAAGATGTTGGGCTTCTTTTGCTGCGCCAATGCGAGGTCGGCCGCACAAGTCAATAGGCTGATGAAGAAGATCGCGGCTGTGAAGCGCAACCAACAGCGAGGCGTGGGCACGTTGTCCCTCCTTTCTGCTTGTGTAAATGCACAACTAATAAACAACTCACATGTCGTTTGCTAAAAAGTCGACACTTGATTTGGAACATGGTCCGGTTTGATGTTTAAACTTAGGGAGCTCAGTCGAGTTGTCAATTGGACTTTGGTCCAATATCGAAAAAAGCGCTGGATGGAAGAAGAAGGCAGCGTATAGATACTAATGGTTAGATTTTTTTCTTTTCAGGGAATTAGAGGGAACAAAATAGACGCCAAACACACAACATAACAAAACTCACAACACAACTTGCCATCATACCAACTATCCGCTTCAAACAGATATTTTGGCATAAGAGACCTCCCTTTCAAAATACAAATTTTGTGATATTGGATTGACGCGTGCCTTTGTGAATTTGAGCGGTTCACATCTGGAGAGGCTTTCATTTGTTCCCTTAAATGTCAAACACTGGTGTGTCTCCCGGCAAAGCCGGGAGTTTACCTAAGTGCAATTATTTCTCCTCTTTGTTCTTTAAGATTTGCATAAAATCATGACCAGATATTCCCACTTTTTGTTTGAGGAAGCCAATGATGAGGCCGGGACATTGGTCAGACGCTTGCTCGGAGAAATGGACGCCATATGGCTCCTTCTTGAGGAGGAGGAGATAGTTTTTCCTAATTTCGGAAACCTTATCTGCCAACCCAATTCTGGACCTTCAAACCTGGTATGCGTTGAAACTCCCGCTCGTTGTTGGTTACTATCGTAAGGGCTGCCGCCTTAGCGTGTGCGGCGATCCACAAATCGTTGTTACCGATAGGCTTCCCTTTGGACTCTAACGATGCACGGATGGCCGCATAAGTTTTCCCGGAACTCTCTGGCATCGGCAAAACAGGAACAAAGACCTTGAACTCCTCCAGCATCTGCAAAGCCTTTTTACGCTGCTGACTTTTCTCAGCACCATACAGCAGTTCCCCCCAAGTGATAACTGAGATCGCAGCATCACCGGGCTTAAGCTTTTGAAAACGCGCTAACACTTCCCCAGGCTTCTGGCGTTGAATGTAGATACAAATGTTGGTATCCAACAGATAACGAGTGGGCATCACAATCCCTCACGATGCTGTGGCGGCATATCCTGCCGGCCTTCAGCAAGAAAATCGTCGGGAAGGTTGGCCAACAGTTCAAAAGCCCGAGCCAATCCTTTGGCTGGTTCCCGAAGCACAATTTCGTCGCCACGGCGGAAAATTTCAAGCACCTTGCTCCTGACAGAGAATTTTTTTGGCAACCTAACTGCCTGACTATTTCCCGATTTAAAAACTCGAGTCGTCGTCACAACAGCCTCCTTTTTTTGGGGGTTAGAGGTTGTTCATCCTTACGGAATCGTGAACGAAGATTTTGCTTCTGTATACACGTCCGAGTATATACTTATTAAAAAAATTGTCAATTTATTAATAAAATGAGCCTACACATATATTAAAATCTGAACTTATAAAAATCATCATTTTGTATCCTAGGAGTTTAACCTCATCGTACTGATCTAATTTCTCATGTGCCTCAACCAAAATTGACGCCGCAAAATCACTGTCGCTCAGCCACCAGGACTGCGGTTTAATCCGCCACCGATCAACTCCGGTCGGCGGCTTTGTCCGTAACCCGCTTTCATGTAAGCAGCGTAACCGCGTCTGGTTGCTGCCGGTGAGTACCAAAAAATGATATCTACAAAAAAAGAAGGGGCTTAGGAAATAACCTAAACCCCTTGATTTGGATTCAATTTTCCGGTGCGGAAATGAAAGTCGCGTGCCGTCGGTTTGGTTCAGCTCAAGACCGCACTGTTTTTCGTGTCCGCACGCGGTGGCGTCATGTTAGCTCACCTCCACCTGTTTCGATGTCGCCAGGGCCGGTTGCGGCAAAGCGGCGCCGGGCCCGCCGCCGGTGACCATGCCGCCGTAAGACGAGACCTCGAAGTCCGGATAGGCATTGCCGGCATGTTCTGCGAGGTCGAGGCCCTCGAGTTCTTCTTCCGGGGAGACGCGCAGGCCGATAGTTTTGGCGATCAGTTTGAACAGGATGAAGGTGGTCGGGAAAACCCACAGGAAGCAGGTCACGATGCCAAGGAGTTGGACACCGATGACGGACAGCGACAGGCCGTCAATGGCAAAAATTCCCGCGGAAAGGGTTCCCCAGGCGCCGCAGACGCCGTGCACCGAAATGGCGCCCACCGGGTCGTCCACACGTATCTTGTCGAAGAAGAGCACCGAGAACATTACGAGCACACCGGCGATGGCCCCGATGATGATGGCACTGCCGGGCGTGACGGTGGCACACGGGCTGGTGATCGCCACCAGTCCGGCCAGGGCGCCGTTGAGGCTCATGCCGATTTCGGGCTTGCCGAATTTAAGCCAGGAGGCAAACATGGCCAGAGTGCATCCGGCGGCGGCGGCCAGGTTGGTGTTGACGAAAATCAAGGCGATGTCTTTGTTGGCCGCCGTGGTGGAGCCGGGGTTGAAGCCGAACCATCCCAACCACAGGATGAACACCCCCAGAGCCGCCAGCGGCATGTTGTGCCCCAGGATCGGTTTGACACGGCCGTCCTTGGTGTATTTGCCCATTCGGGGGCCGAGAACGATGGCGCCGGCCAAAGCCGACCATCCGCCGACCGAGTGAACCACCGTGGAACCGGCGAAATCGATGAAACCGAGTTTTTCCAACCATCCGCCGCCATGGAAGAGCCCTCCCCAGGCCCAGCCGCCGAAAATGGGGTAGACGAGGGCGCTGATCACGAAACTGTAGATCAGATATCCGGAGAACTTGGTCCGTTCGGCCATGGCCCCGGAGACAATGGTGGCCGCCGTGGCGGCGAATACCACCTGGAACATCCAGAAGGCCAGCACCCAAGGATCACCACCGACTTTGAAGTCGCTGAGAAAAAATCCCGTGGTACCGAACCAGCCGGTGGCGGACTCACCGAACATGAGCCCGAACCCGATGGCAAAGAAGGCGATGCTGCCGATGGAAAAATCCATCAGGTTTTTCATCATGATATTGATGGCGTTTTTGGCTCGCGTGAAGCCGGTTTCCACCAAGGCGAAGCCGGCCTGCATGAAAAAGACCAACGCGGCGGCCACCAGGGTCCACACGTAATCCGCGTTGGTTTGCACCAGGTCAATGGCCGTGCGGTTGGATTCGATTGTGGCCGGTTCGTCACCGGCCCAGGCCAGGGTGAAATTGAGGACGAGAAACAGCAGGATAAAAATGACTTTTTTCATGGTGGTCAATGCCTCCTTCCTGATGTGATGCGTTAATATGCTAAAAGGGTGACTGAGATTTAAATCGCACTCAAACCGGTTTCACCGGTCCGGATTCTGACCGCCTCTTCCAAGGTAGAAATAAAGATTTTTCCGTCTCCGATTTTACCGGTTCTGGCGGTCTCCTTGATCACGTCGACCACCTTGTCCGACAAGTCGGTGTCGACCACGATCCCGATCTGAACTTTGGGAACGAAGTCGACCTGATATTCGGCCCCGCGGTAGATTTCCTTGTGACCGCGTTGGCGTCCGAAGC
>JAQAZR010000097.1:0-4383 GCA_032127235.1 Deltaproteobacteria bacterium | reverse complement strand
GTTTGGCGGCAAGTTCTGGCGCATAGCCCTCTTGAGCGTTCTGTCCGCCGGCTTATACGGCATCAGCGATGAAATTCACCAGTATTTCGTCCCCGGCCGCTCCGCCGACGTGATGGATGCAGCGGCCGATTTTGTCGGGGCAGCATGGGGGGTACTTCTATTCATGTGTTTCATCATAAAACGCACTGCCCGTTCGCCACGATAAGCGGATTGACAATTCAAACGGCATCCGCTAAAGAACACTTCGATATGGCAACTATCTTGGAACCCTAATTGGTTCCTAAAATTGACGAACTGGCCCGTAATCCCAATCCAGACGGTTTCGTAAAAAGTTCGAGATCAAGGCTTGCAAATCCCGAGGAATGAGGCGTACTTACAGTACGCTGCAGAGACGAGGAATGAAGCGTAACGCCGATTATCGGATTTTTTACGAAACCGTCAAATTTGACTCTCTGCAATTGGAGACCCCACACCATGTCCGAAGAACACCGCATAACGATCAACGGCAATTCCCTCTCATTTGTTCCGGGGCAGACGATCCTCGAAGTTGCTCGGCAACACCATATCGACATCCCGACACTCTGCTGGCTGAAAGGTGCCGTTCCGACCGGAGCCTGTCGCATCTGCGTCGTCGAGGTCAAAGGCGCCCGCAGCCTGCTGCCCTCCTGTTCCACCCCGGCCGGGGACAACATGGACGTGCAAACGGAAACGGCAGCTGTCGTCAAGGCCCGTAAACTGATCCTGCAGCTCCTGCTTTCCTCGGGCAATCACAACTGCGCCGTGCGCGGTTCCGACGGACAGGACTGGACCCAGTTTCAACTCAACGTTCAGAAGGACGACGGCAGTCAGGAACTGTGCCCTGTGTGGGGTGATTGCCGGCTTCAGGATTTGGCCTACCGCTACCAGGTTTCCGGCGAGCGTTTTTCCGCCACCGATACGCCCTATCCGATGGAGACCGTCAACCCGTTCATAGTGAGGGATTTTTCCCGCTGCATCCAGTGTGGGCGGTGTGTTCAGGCCTGTAACGAGGTTCAGGTCAACAACGCCATCCACTTCGGGTTCCGGGGTGCACGGACCAAGATCGTTGCCGCTGGTGACCGGCCGCTGAAAGATTCGGACTGTGTGTTTTGCGGTGAATGCGTCCAAGCCTGCCCGGTGGGGGCGCTGGTCGAGAAAGACGTGCGCTACACTGTCCGTCCCTGGCAGACCACGAAAGTCCGCACAACCTGCAGTTACTGCGGGGTCGGCTGCCAGATGCATCTGCACGTTCAGGACAACCGGGTGGTCAAGGTCACCGGTGTCGAAGATGCGGCGCCGAATTACGGTTCGCTGTGTGTAAAGGGACGTTTCGGCTTCGATTTCATCCACTCGCCCGAGCGCCTGACCGCACCGCTCATCAAGGAAAACGGGGAATTCAGGGAGGCGAGCTGGGACGAGGCCCTGGACCTGGTGGCGGAAAGGCTGGGAAAGATCAAAGAAGAATACGGACCCGACAGCCTCGGCGTGTTCACTTCCGCCCGGATTACTAACGAGGAGAACTACATCGCCAACAAATTTGCGCGGGCCGTCCTCAAGACCAACAACATCGATCACTGCGCGCGTCTCTGACACAGCTCTACCGTGGCCGGTCTGGCCGCAGCGTTCGGAAGCGGTGCCATGACGAATACCATCGGGGACATCGAGGACGCCGACGTGATTCTGGTGACCGGCTCCAACACCACCGAGAATCATCCGGTACTCTCCCGACATGTCAAACGGGCGGTCTCTTACAGGGGCGCCAAGCTGATCCTGGTCGATCCGCGGCGCATCAAGCTCGCCACATTTGCCCACAAGTGGCTGCGTCAGAACCTGGGCTCCGACGTCGCCTGGATCAACGGCATGATGCACGTGATCATCGCCGAGGACTTATACGACAAGGCTTTCGTGGAGAAACGCACCGAGGGCTTCGAGGAGCTGAAGAAAATCGTCTCCAACTACACGCCGGACTATGTCGAGAGCATCACCGGCATTCCGGCCGAGGAACTGGCCGCGGCCGCCCGGCTCTTCGCCAAAGCGAAGGCCGCTAGCATCCTCTACTGCATGGGCATCACCCAGCACAGCCATGGAACCGACAACGTCAAGTCCCTGGCCAATCTGGCCATGCTCTGCGGTCACATGGGCAAGCCCGGTACCGGTGTCAACCCCCTGCGCGGCCAGAACAACGTCCAGGGGGCCTGTGACATGGGCGGACTGCCCAACGTGTATACCGGTTACCAGCCGGTGAGCGACCTGGCCATCGCCAAAAAGATGGAGGAGGCCTGGGGTGTGAAAGACCTGCCGACAAAACCGGGTCTGACCGTTACGGAGATGATTCCGAAGGCCCACGCCGGCGAGCTCAAGGCGCTTTACATCATCGGGGAAAACCCGCTGGTGTCGGACCCCGATTTGAACCATGCTGAGGCCTCCATAAAGCACCTCGACTTCCTGGTGGTCCAGGACATATTCTTGACCGAAACCGCCCAACTGGCCGACGTGGTCCTGCCGTCGAGATGTTTTGCGGAAAAGAACGGCACCTTCTCCAACACCGAACGGCGGGTGCAGCTGATCCGCAAGGCGGTCGAGGCCCCCGGAGAGTGTAAGGACGACTGGGAGATCCTGTGCGACATTGCCACTCGCATGGGAACGCCCATGGCGTATGCCGGCAGCCGGGAGATTTGCGAAGAGATTGCCCGGGTCACCCCCTCCTATGCCGGGATTACCTACGACCGTATTGCGGTCGAGGGATTGCACTGGCCGTGCCCGACACCGGAGCACCCGGGCACACCGATCCTTCACCGTGAGCAGTTCACCCGCGGGCGGGGGATGTTTCACGCCATCGACTACACGCCGCCGGCCGAACTGACCGACGACGAATACCCGCTGTATCTGACCACCGGCCGAGTGCTCTATCATTACCACACCGGCACCATGACCATGAAGTCCGCGGGTCTCAACGAGAGGGTCCCCGAATGCTTTGTCGAGATTTCGCCCAAGGATGCCGCCCTTTACGATCTGACGGATGGCGCCGAGGTCGAGATCGCCTCCCGGCGCGGCAAAATCACAGCCAAGATCCAGGTGAGCCCCAAGGCGGTGAACGGAACGGTCTTTATTCCCTTCCACTTTGCCCAGGCGGCCGCCAACCGGTTGACCAACGCCGTTCTCGATCCCGTTTCCAAGATCCCGGAATACAAGGTCTGCGCGGTCAAGCTCTCCCAAGCGGCGTAAGTCGGTTTGAAGCGAAAAGATACGGGACCAGTTAATAACTTCGGTGAATACCAACTAAAAAGCCCGACATTTTTGCGTAGTGTCGGGCTTACTTTTAGTTGAATTTTAAATTTTGACCAGGTGATCAACAGCATTGTTGGTCCAGTGAACTCTCACGCCGGTAGACCAAATCTTTTGCGCACCTCTTTAATGCAAGATCGCTTTTGGGCCAATTTGACGAAGTGCCTCAATTCACCTATAGCTTTGACCACAAAGCCGCCTTGCGCGGAGATAGCATGTCACAACTTGCCCTGCGGTTGAGCGCGCTGCCTAAAACTCAACCGGTTGACCCGCTTCCGGCCTATCACACCTTGATGGTGGCTATCCCGATGTCCTGAGTCGCTTCTTTACCGTTGGACGAGACGACCAACAGCGTATATTTGCCGATTGTTATCAAGTCCTTGCCGCTCAGAAGCGCCTGGGTAACTTTTTTATCGTTCAGCAAGGTGCCGTTGGTGCTTTTAAGATCCTCGAGAACATACCGGCCTTGCTTTTTGACGATTCTGGCATGTTTTTTTGATATTCCCAAGTTGTCGATGAACACATCGTTGTTCTTGTTGCGCCCGATGGTAACGACCGGCTTATCGATGTCGAAGGTCTTAAGCTGCGCGTCTTTGAGTTTCAGCAAAATTTTCAGCATTGGTTTTTCCCCTTTCCAAGATGGCGTGTATCGGTCTGCTGCAGACGACGTCCAAATCCGACTTCATTTGACCTGCTAAGGGCTCACTCAAAAATAACTTTACATTTTGGACGCCGATGCATCCCGTCTGGCCGCGTTGCGAAAACTCGGAATATACAGATATTCCTGCGTTTTCGTGCCTTGCCAGGCGGGCGCCTCAACGCCCAAAATTGCGAACTTATTTTTTCGTGAACCCTAAATTTATGATTACCGTCGGCGATGAATTACTCCGGCAGAATTCATGCTTCGGTTATTACTATCGGTCGGTGCGCGGCTTTTCTTTACCGATTTTTATATCCACCGACGGATTTATTAATCAGTTCAACTTTTCTATGCAGTCCCTAATTTCGGTGACCGCCTGAGAAGCGCTTCGCGGTCGCTTGGAAACGCCTTTAGCCAGCAGCTTGTCGATGAGCTCACTG
>JAQAZR010000096.1:0-9748 GCA_032127235.1 Deltaproteobacteria bacterium | reverse complement strand
GAGACCGTTTATGCCATGGGCTCCAACTGCCTGATCGATGACCTGGCAGCCATCACCAAGGCCAACTACATCTGTAATGAACTGGGGATGGACACGATCACCATGGGGGCCACCATTGCCTGCGCCATGGAACTGGTGGAGCGCGGATACCTGCCGGAAGAACAGGTGGGCCGTTCGCTGAAGTGGGGCGATGCCGAGGCCCTGGTGGAGCTGACCCGCCTGACCGGCTACCGTGAAGGTTTCGGGGATCTGTTGGCCGAGGGCAGCTACCGCCTGGCCGAGCGCTGCGGCCACCCGGAATTGGCGCCTGTATCAAAAAAGCAGGAATTTCCCGGCTATGAACCCCGTGGCGCTCAGGCCATGGGACTGGCTTATGCCACATCGCCCATCGGCGGGTCCCACATGCGTGGTGATCCCGCCTATTTCGAACTATTCGGGGTACCCGAGTCCATGGACCCGCACCAGTGGGAGGGGAAAGCCATGGTCACCAAGGCTTACCAGGATCTTTCGGCCGTTATCGATTCGGCCGGGCTGTGCATTTTCTTTGCCGTCCGCAACCTGGCGGCCAAAGATCTGGGGGTGGCGCCGGTGGGCATCCTGGAGTATCTGAACGCCGCCACCGGTGCCGACTACACCTTGGAGGAACTCATGCAGGCCGGCGAGCGCATCATCAATGCCGAGCGTTTGTTTTTAACCAAAGCCGGCTTTGCACGCAAGGATGACAGCCTTCCCGAACGACTCACCAAGACACCGGCTCCCACAGGTCCGGCTAAAGGTCTGGTATGTCACTTGGATGAGATGCTGGATGAATATTACAAAGTCCGGGGCTGGACGGAAAACGGCATCCCAACAAAAGAGGTGCTTAATCGGCTTGGTCTGTCCTGAATAGAAGATGTTGAATGCAAATTTTCGTCAAATTATATGGCGACCTGAAAAGGCATGCTCCCGGTGATCAGCCCAATTTTACATTGAACCTCGATCCGGGAACTACCCTTAAAGATATACACAGGATGCTCGCCATCCCCAAGGGCCATCATGTATCCCTGATCAACGGGCGGAGATCCAACCCAGATGCAACAGTTGCCGATGGTGATACCCTGGTGTTATTGCCGCCTATATACGGCGGATAATCACCGCAAGCCATGTTAACCGAAATAATACGAAAACCCGCAACTCGAATGAAACATGCCGAAATCATTGTCGCCGATATAGGCAGTACGATAACGAAAGTCAGCGCCTTTGCCGGGCTGAGTGCCGGACGCAACGCCTGTTTCCTCGGCCAGGGATTGGGATTGACCACCGTTGCCGAAGGCGATGTGGTGCAGGGCCTCGAAGCGGCCCGGAAGGATTTGGAGACCCGCGTGGGCGTGAATACACGGGATGCGATGCTGATGGCGGCGTCATCGGCCGCCGGTGGTTTGCGGATGACCGTGCACGGACTAACCCGTGACATGACGCTGAGAGCAGCCCGGGAAGCCTCCCTTGGGGCCGGCGCCATTGTAACTTTTACGACCGCCGGACAGATTTACCCGGACGCCATGGAAGAGGTCCGCCGGATCAAACCCAATATTATTCTGCTGGCCGGTGGCGTCGATTACGGAGACCGTGAAATCGTCATGGCCAACGCCCGTTCCCTGGCTTCTTTGAGACTTGAGACTCCCCTTGTATATGCCGGCAATAAAACTGTCAGGAGTGAAATCAGGCGCTTGTTCGAATCAGCCGGTATGCCGGTATTCATAGTGGAAAATGTATATCCGCGCATCGATGAGCTCAATATCGACCCCGTCCGCAAGGTCATTCAGGACGTGTTTGCCCGCCATATCGTCACGGCGCCGGGCATGGAAAACGTTGGGAAAATGGTCCGGGATGATATTATTCCTACGCCCGGAGCGGTCATGCGGTCCACCGAGATTTTGGCCGAAGTCATGGGGGATGTGATGGCCGTGGACGTGGGAGGCGCCACCACGGACGTTCATTCGGTAACCGAAGGTTCGCCCGAGTTCTCAAAAATGATGATTGCCCCGGAACCGCGATCCAAACGGACCGTCGAGGGTGATCTGGGGGTTTATATAAACGCCCCTCGAATCGTCGAGGCCGCTGGAAGCGAACTCCGACAGTTTAAAAATGTCCGGCCGATACCGGAGACGGTATCAGAGCGCGAAACCTCAGCTATACTGGCCCGATGGGCCGTGGATATTTCCATCTGGCGGCATGCGGGACAGCTGCGCGTCGCCTACGGCGCTTATGGTAGAAATGAACTCGTGGAAGGCAGGGATTTATCGGCCGTCAAGCATGTGATCGGTACCGGCGGAGCATTGACCCGCCTCGGAATGGGCAGGGAGATTTTACAAAATGTCAAACCCGACCCACGCAAATCCAAACTATTGCCACCTGTGGATGCGGCGGTTTACCTGGACCGGAATAATATCATGGCGGCAGCCGGTGTTTTAAGCCGACGCTACCCACATGAAGCCGTGGCATTGCTGTTGAAGAGTATCGGGTTTATTGATGCAAAACCGTAATCCTTCCGATTCCCTATCTCCAGGCAGGGCCTGTGAACAAAAACAAGATTTAACGTTCAATTAATCCAATGCGGAGCGTTAACGATGCCTTACGGCCCTTACATCACCATCGATCTGAACAAAATCGAGCACAATGCCCGGACGGTCACCGCCTTGTGCGGGAAATACGGAATCGAGGTCTGCGGCGTTACCAAGGTGACCTGCGGGATGCCGCAGGTTGCCAAAGCCATGCTCCGGGGTGGAGTCGCCTGTATCGGCGAATCACGGATGAAAAATATTCACCGCCTCAAGGCGAACGGTGTCTCCACCGAGTTCACACTGCTCAGGATTCCACCCCTTTCCGCCGCGGAGGACATCGTCACGTCAGTGAATATGAGCCTGAATTCTGAATTGTCGGTCATCCAGGCGCTTTCCGAAGCCGCTTTCCGACGGGGGCTGGTGCATCACATCATGATCATGGTCGACTTGGGAGACCTGCGTGAAGGCGTCTGGCCCGACGACCTGTTGCCCATGGTGCGTGAAGTGGTCGAATTGCCCGCCATACGCATCGCCGGCCTGGGGACGAACCTGAGTTGTTACGGCGGCGTCATACCCTCGGGAAAAAATATGATTAAACTGGTCGAATACGCCCGCCGGCTTGAAACCGCATTCGGTATCAAACTGCGCTACATCTCGGGCGGCAATTCGAGTTCCCTGAACCTGATTGCATCGGGGAAGATGCCCCGGGCCGTTAATCATATCCGTATCGGAGAAGGCATTCTCCTCGGCCGTGAAACCGTGAACCGCGCCGCTTGGCCCGGCACGTTTCAGGACGCGTTTTTACTTAAGGCGGAAATTATCGAGCTCAAGGAAAAACCGTCCGTGCCCATTGGGGAAACCGGAGAGGATGCATTCGGCGGTAAACCGGAATTTGTCGACAAGGGCGAAAGAGACCGGGCCATTTTAAACATCGGCCGCGAAGACGTTGTCGTGGAAGGAATGGTTCCTGTTGATCCGGAGATTTCCATACTCGGCGCTTCCAGCGACCACCTGATCGTGGACGTCACCGAGGCCGAAAATGTCAGACTCGGAAGCGAATTGGCATTCTTTATGAACTATGGGGCTCTTCTGGCCGCCATGACATCCGAGTACGTGGAAAAGCGCCCTGTAAGAGACAGGGAGTTCGTTTCTGAAAACCGCCACATCGTCCTGACGGAAATTTCACCCCAAAGTGAATCGCATTCCATCCAGATACTGAACATTGACAACCTTACCGCGGGCTTGAATCAGTTGGGGCAATCGATCGCCCGCCGGCGGCAAATCCGGGATGCCCCCGAAATCGTTGCCGAAACGGTTGCCGAAATTATCAACGAAGATTTGATCCCGCTCGTGTATGCCAACGATCCGAAGACATGTCTGGGTATTTATCATGGCCTGGCCCTGTCGCTGCCGATGTTCGGGACCATCATTCTGAGCGCTCACGGCAGTTGCATAACCGCATTCACGGAGTTGCCCCCCGGCCCCGGCGGTGTCGAACCCAGACTGGAATCCGAACGCGTGGCTTTAATCGGTTTGCGGGAAGTATCACATGAGGAATCCCGGTTGATCAGACGGTCACGAATCAACGCCTATACGCTGGAGGACATCGATGCACTGGGAATGAGGGAAGTGATTTACCGCGCCCTTCGCGCCGCCGGCATGGGAACGGACGGAATTCATGTAACACTGGATATGGATGTCCTCGACACCACCGTGGCCCCAGGTGTGCACCGGCCCGTCAGGGGCGGGCTTTCCTACCGGGAAGGACATCTTGCCATGGAAATGATTGCCAAGTCAGGCCTCATGCGGTCTCTGGCGATTGTCGATTATTTTCCTGAAAGGGATGTGAATCACTCAACCGCTGGGACAGCAACCGAGTGTGTGCTTTCACTGTTTGGGAAAAAAATCCTCAAGATCTAAGGCGACATCCACATCCTGAGCGAGCAGAGACGCGATCGCTTTTGGGGAGGAGCCGTCCACCTGGACCGAGCGAATCCGGGATGTGTCGAGGAATCCCTCGAGCTGTTTCCAGCCTTTGAGATCGACATCGGCGCAAATGATGTCATCCACCGGGTCGATGTTCACCAGATCGACCAGAGCCGCCTTGCCCTGCATTCCCAGTCCGCCGAGAACAACGATTTTCATAAAGATCCTATAGAGAGATCATGCCGTCCGGGATCGACCGACAATTGAGATCGTCGGTCGGTTTTTCGATGGTTATTCCGTCAGGCCGGATTGTCCATAAAAGTATTTTATATTCTCATATTTTCTTTATCTGATTTACTCAATAAAAAATTTTTGCAGAGTGTAAAGAATGCCGACACTTTCAGGTGTTTGGGAATACAGGATGGTGAAGCGCCGTAGGCAGTAGCCTCGGTGCTTAACGTGTTTCGGCAGGGTTTGCGTTTATTTTTAATGGCATAAAGATTGCTGCCATACAGGTGAGATACAGTAAGGACCCCAAGGCGGCAACCGCCTGAGGTGAGGAGCGGGCAAAATCGAAACCGTTCGGGGCGGTTAACCAAGCCGAGAATGCATCGGCGGAGCGGATATCCCAAACTCATTTGAAAGGGGGGGGCATGTACACATCGATTCTGGTTCCTTTGGATGGATCACAGCGCGCTGAAAAGATTCTGCCGCATGTGGCGGAAATGGCCAAGCGGTGCGGCGCCGAAGTCATTTTACTCAAAGTGGATGAGCCCGAATTGATGCTTGGCCGTGACGAGATTGTGGACACCCATCGATATCTTGACTTTCGGCAACACTGCAAAGCCGAAACCGAGCAATATCTGACAACTGTTCAGAAGCAACTGAATGAAAAGGGGATCGTCGTGCGGGTGAGTATCGCCTATGGATCGGCCGTCAAGGCCATCATGGAAACGGCGCAGACCCAAAACGTCAGTTTGGTCGCAATGGCCAGCCATGGTCTGAACGCCTTGCCGCGGCAGTTTTACGGCAGCACCGCGGCCGGTGTGCTGCAGCAGATCGACCGACCGCTGCTGCTGATTCGTTCTCGCACAGTCTAATTGATTTTCGATTCAGCGTCTTGGGCCAGGAGGTAGATGCTCACGGTCGTACCGCGGCCCGGTTGGCTCTGAATCGACAACCAGCCGCCCTGTTTCTTGACCATTCCGTAAACGGCCGCCATTCCCAGTCCACGGCTGTGCAGTTTGGTCGTGAAAAAAGGCTCGCACACTCTCTTGCGGGTCGGCTCGTCCATTCCCTTGCCGGTATCGGCAATGGACAGACAGACATAATTACCGGGTTTAAGATCCGCATTGCAGTCGAAGAAGACCGGTTCCGGATCGGTTTTACGCGTCGAAATGAGAATGCGTCCCCGACTGTCGATGGCCTCTTCGGCATTGGCGACAACTGCCGTCAGCACCATCTGCAGATGAGTGGTATCGGCCCTGACGGGCGGCAGGTCTTCGGACAGCTTGGTCATAAAACGGATCCCGGACGGAGCACTGTAGCTGATCAACGACAGGATCTTTGTCAAAAAATTGTTCAGAGAAATGGCTTCCGACCTCGGGTCGCCGCCGCGCGCAAACGCCAGCATGTATTGCGTCAACTAATCGAGACGATGCAGGGCGCCTCTTATCTGGGCCAGATGCCGCGCCGGTTGTTCTTCGCCGGCGCAAAGCTGTTCGAGCAGGGTGACGTAAACTATCTGGTGTCGCGCAGAATGTCCTGGGCCGAGGCCGTCAGTGTTCGCGACTGAGCGACGCGGATTTTTTCCTCCGTCTGACGTCGTTTCCGATAGGCTTCTTCGGCTTTGCCCAATAGATCATCCACGTCGATCGGTTTTATGAGATAGTCAAACGCTCCGGATTTCAAGCCGGTCACGGCCGACTCCACTGTTCCGTGTCCGGTGAGCATGATAACCTCGATCAGCGGAAAACGGGCTTTGATTTCCACCAGGGTTTCAATACCGTCCATGCCCGGCATTTTCACGTCCAGAATAATGACATGCGGTTGGACCATGATCAGTTTGTCGAGGGCCTCCGCCCCGCCGGCAGCCGTCTCCACGGTATATCCTTTTTTCTCGAGCAGTTTTTTCGTGCTCACGAGAAAGCGTTCCTCGTCGTCCACCACCATGATTCGCATTTTCTTTTCCATCGGTTCCTCCTGCTGTTAAGGGTCAATTGACGGATATACGGTCCGCCGCACCGTCCGTGACCTTTCGGCCTGAAACCCTGACCGTTGGTGGTCGGGTTCTTTCGTAAAGCGGAAGTTTAAGCACAAACGTCGTCCCGACGTTTTTTACGCTTTCAACCGTGATGTCTCCGCCCATGTTATTGACGATGCCGTAGCACACCGAAAGCCCTAACCCGGTGCCTTTGCCGACCGGTTTGGTCGTGAAAAACGGTGAAAATATTTTGTCGATGATTTCCGGCGCAATGCCGCTGCCGTCGTCCGACACGCGGACCTCCACATAATTGCCGGTGGCCCGCCGGGCCGTCACCGCGAGATGCCCTCCGCTCGCACCGTGCTTTTCCACAATCGCGTCTATCCCGTTGTTGAAGAGATTCAGAAACACCTGCTGCAGTTGGGAAACATCCCCGTACACATCCGGAATATCGACCGGAATGTCCTGCGTCAGGTCGATTCCATTGTTGACGGCTTTTGGTTTCACCATGCCGATGATGTCGGGAACGAAGCCCATCAGACTGACGGCCTGAAAAACCGGTTCGCTTTGGCGGCCGAAATTGAGAAATGCCTGGGTGATGACCGCACAGCGGCCGATCTGGAGCCGAATCTGGCTGAGGGAATCGGCCAGATCGGCCAGGGGTGCCTCATTGTCGGAACCGGTCGCTTTTTTAATATCGTCGACCAGGATCTCCATCAGGGCCTGCTCGTTGCGGATGACCTGCAGCGGGTTGTTGATTTCATGGGCCAGGCCGGCGGCCATTTCGCCGAGTTCGGCCAGACGCCCGGCCCGGATCAGGTGCTGTTCGAGCTGTGCTTTGTCCTGGTCGAGGGTCTCCAGGTGCAAAACGATCCGGTCGGACAGGTAGACCGCGGCTGCGATGATGACGACACCGCCTACCAGCGATACCAGCAAGGTCAGATAAACGGCCGTGTGCAGGGCGCTGAAGGCGTCGCCCTTATCCTGCCGCACGACCAGCAGCCACTTCTTGTCGGGCATCCAGGTGGTGGCGTAAAGGTAATCTTTGCCTTTTTTGTCTTTCTCGATGAACGTTTTCACACTTCCGGCCGCTTCAGGAAAGTGGATGATATCTCCGGGCTGGTCGAGCAGGCTGCCGCCGGAGCGCCGATCGGTCTGCAACATTCCCTGGGTGTTGAGGATATAGGCTTCACCGGTTGTGCCGATGCGCACCTTTTCCACCAGTTCGTTGAAGCGATAGCTGTCGAAGGTGGCCCGGATCACCCAGGGACGGCCGTTTTCCATGCGGGTTATGGCCATTACGAAATGGGGCACCCTGCGGAAACCGAGGAAGATGTCGCTCATGAAATAACCGCGTTTCAGGACCTCCTTGAACCAGTCGGCTTCGGCGTAGGATTTGCCGATCAGGGGATAGGCTCCGACGTAGGCGACGTGAAGGCCCCGATCGTCGAAGACCCCCATGTCGATGAAGGCCTTGGAGTGCTTTTGGAGATGGGAAAAAATTTTTTGCAGGTTGTCCGTGTGACTGAGGAAAGCGTACGGATAGGCGTCGCCGATGAACTCCAGATCTTTGCGGCGCTCTTTGAGAAAATTTTCGATGATTTCACGATGGTCATCGACGACCCGCTGCAAACTCTCGACGGCCCCGCGCTGCAGCGAGGCCGTGAAGGTCGAGTATCCGATGAATAGGATCAGGGCGAAGGGGACCAGCGTGACCAGTATCATACTGATGAGGATGATCCGCCGTTTGGCGCGATAATCTTCCGGTACGGCAATCGGCTTGGCATGCGCTTTCATGCGAATGATCCGTCGATCAGGGTGCCTCCGGATGGGCCGGATTCCGGCAGCACCCAAAATGGTTTATCAGGCGCGGCCACCACGCATCACATTCTTGTCACGTCGTCGGTTCTAAAGCTTCCGCTGCTCTTTCCACGCGCGCGATCAGGTATTCGGCTCGAATCGGCGCCTTGGCATCCAGCGTGGCCGTGGTGTGGTCGGCGGCCACTTCGCCGGCCACGATTTCTCCGACCGGCCGGTGCCGCGAGTCCAGGACCAGCAAGGTATCTCCGGGACGGATGCCCTGGTGCGCCCCCAGACCGAAGACAACCTCCCAGTGATTATTATTTTTGACCAGTTTGTAAATCGGGCCGATGCCGCCGCTCTGAAGATCGCTTTCCTCCTGCCGGGCGATGCGAAAACCGATCCAGAAAATGAGCACCCCCAGTGGCAGCAGCATCAGGGGCGCCCAGAGTGGATCGATGCCGATCCAGCGCTTGGTGAGAGACAGATAGCTGCGCCGGTAGCTCGCTTCGTCGGGATAGATGAACACGTGATAAATGATCGGCCGCGGTTCCTCGGGATTTCCCGTCCGCATCACCTGGAAGGCCAGATCGGACGGTGCGGCAAACGGTTCGGTTTTAAGGATCCCGCGCCAGATGCGGCCGTTCACGCCGGTGAACCGGATCGCATAGTGACGGTTTAAGGGGCTGACGGTCAGCAGGTGATTCAAATCCCGGTCGGCTTCGGGACCGCCGCTCTGGTCCGGCAGCGGGCGGAGTTCGTTCGGATCGATGGGGTCGGCCAGCTTGCCGCTGATCTCGGTTTCCCCACCGGCGACCACCTTGAATACCGTCTTGGCGTCGCTCATGATGAAGGCGACCATGTCGATCAGCGTCAGTAAAAAGAGGACGAAAAACGCGATGCTGAAACGCCGAAAGGCCTTTTTGTTTTTGACGGCCAACTCTTCGAGAAACACGGGGATCACCCTTGGGTTGCCAGTTTGCGGATGCTGATCCGCGCCAGTATGACGGTGACCAGCATGGCCGGAACGTAGGTCCGCAGAAAGATGACGGTCAGGTTCTCCTGGTGCTGATACCCCAGGTAAACAGCCACGGCCAGTTCGATCAACAGCAGGAGATCCATCACAACGACGATCAGTTTCTGCTTTCCATTCATTTTATCTTCTATCATGTCGATTCTCCGATAGGGGCAGAGCGGCCGCCCGGGGGGTCCCGGAACGGCCGCCGCCGTGCGGGGTTCGTTATTTCTTGCGCAAATCCTGCTTTGACACGTTCATGAC
>JAQAZR010000095.1:0-5648 GCA_032127235.1 Deltaproteobacteria bacterium | reverse complement strand
TTTTACCGGCATCATCATAAAGGGGGGAACGATGTCCAATTATCATATAAATCAGCATATTTATAGCACGAACGTTCGTGCATTTAACATCAAGCGCAAAGCCGTCGAGGGCGTCATCACATTGCTATGGCACCTGGCGCCGGCCTTCACCCTGCAGCGGGTTGCCGATTTGTTTTTTGCGCCGGCCCGGCCAAATGTCAGCGCAGAGCAAAGACGGATGATCGCCCATTTGAGTCGGCCGCAGGCCAAAGCGCAATAGCTTGGTATGAAACTCATTTTCTGGCAGCCGGGTGCCGATCAACAGCCAAGCTGTCCAAGGAGGAAGTTACGATGAACACCATTATTGATCGTTACCGGGAAGCTGACGAGGAAGAGCGGCTCAACCTGTTTCTATCTTATCGGGATCTGCGAAATGACTTCATCGCTATCCAACTGCAGGAATATCAGGGGAAAAAACGCAAAGCCGCACAGCTGCAATTCCGTCCTATAGATGCATATACCAGCCTGGTGAGCCGGTTAAGGCGAAGTTTCACGTAACTTGTTCACTCGCAGTATAGGCCCCGGGTCGGACAAGGTAGTCATTGATTCAATTACCGGACGGAACGAGGTCGATCGGCTGGTTTGAAGTAGAGGTAGCAGGCGACCCAGCGTTCGGGCTCTATTTCGTGGAACCGGGGGCGCTTTTCCGAGCAAGCCGGCATGCGGTGGGGGCACCGGGGATGGAATGTGCATCCTGGCGGGGGGGTGATGGGGCTGGGCACATCTCCGGAAAGGATTTGCCGGTTGCGCTCCGCATCCGGGTTTGCCACCGGTGCTGCGGAGAGCAGGGCTTGGGCATAGGGGTGAAGCGGCTTCTGGTAGAAAGCATGCCGGTTCGCAAGTTCCACCAGACGACCGAGGTACATGACTGCCACCCGGTCACAGATGTGCTCGACCACGCTCAGGTCATGGGAAATGAAAATGTAGGTCAGGCCGAACCGGTCCTTGAGCTCCTCCAGCAGGTTGATGACCTGGGCCTGGATGGAAACGTCCAAGGCAGAAACCGGCTCGTCGGCTAAGATCAGGCGTGGATTGAGGGCCAGGGCCCGGGCGATGACGATCCGCTGACGCTGCCCTCCGGAAAATTCGTGAGGATATTGTGCCGCCTGGCCGTGGCGCAATCCCACCACCCGCAGCAGTTCCTCCACCCGCTCGTGCCGCTCGGCCACCGTGCCGATGCCGTGGATGACAAGAGGCTCCTCGATGATGTTGCCCACACGCTGTCGGGGGTTGAGCGCCGAGTAAGGATCCTGATAGATGATCTGGGCCTCCCTCCTGAAACGCTTCAGGCGACGCCGGTCGAAGGTTCCCAGGTCCTCTGACGCTCTCGAGATAGGCTCCCGCTGCGGCTGGGTGGACCCACTGATTGCGGATCATCGACGGCAGGTAAGGCAGGCGGGAAACGCGGGGCGTGAAGGCGGCTTCGAAAATAATCTTTCCCTTCCTCCAAGCCCTGAACCGATAGGCCTCCGGCAGATCCAGCTGCTCAACCAGGCGTATGCACCAGGGTCCATTCCCAGTTCACGGGACAGCAGGTCCGGTCCCTGGAAGGCCTCCTGGAGCCATCGGCTTTTCATCTCCAACCCACCCGGGCCTGCTTCGAAAGTCCGAAAGGCCAGCTCCATTCTGTTCGTCTCACCGTTTTCGATGAGCCGGGGTTGTACGACCTCCATCAGCCAGGACAATCCAGGTTTGTAGGCATTGAGCACCTGGATGTCCGGGTCATAGCCTTTTTCTCTTAACAGATTCTCCCAGCGTTTCTTGAGCATCTGTCGAATCTTCAGGGGGCGGCTTACCAGGATAGTTCCCCGGCAGGTCCCTTTGCCTGTCTGCACCCGTCGGAGTTGTTCGCCCAACCGCTCATCCTCACCCTTCCAGGAGAAGCGGCGCCGGACGGTCCGCCTCCGTGGCGAGGGCGGCACGGTCAAATTCAAGACCCGACCGGCACGGAGGGCCATGCGACGCTCGGCCCCGGAAAAAGCAGGCAGCGGTAGGCCTTTGGCGGCAGCCTCCACCAGATACCAGGCAAGAGATCCATCAGGGCCCACACCGCCAAGGAAGTTCCGGGCGCGGTGAATGGCTTCAAGGGAGGCGTTTACCGCTTGGGGGAGGCGGTTTACGGACCCGAGCAGCAGGCGGCTCCATCCGGCCAATGCTACCGATAGAGACCGGCTGTCACCCCGGGCCAGAATTTTTCCCTTTACCCATCTTAGGCAGGGTTCTGTGGAAAAATCGCCGACCATTTCCTCTATTCGCAGGACCGTACGGCCTCCGGGAACCGCACCGACAATTGCCATCGGCAGGTGAATATCCGTACTCTCAAGGGCCGCCCAGGCGACCAAGTGGGCCAACGCTTGTCCAGCAGCCGTGGACAGAGGGCGATCTGTCAATTGAATGACCAGTTTAAGGGCACGGGCCCCGGGTTCTTCCGGCACCGTGCGGAAAAACAGCCGGTTGGTGTCGAGCAGATCTATCGGCGGGTCGGTATCCGGCGTTTTCCAGGACAGGGTATCGACGTCTTCTAATTTGAACCACGCAGTCGCCACCACGGTTCCTTCTCGAGAGCGGAGCGACAGTAACTTTCCCGTTTCATCCAGAGCAGCCGTATGCCAGTTCGCGGCGATGGCTCCCGCCAATGGGCTAAGCGCAAGCCCGGTCAGCAGCAACCCCATGGCACGGCCGTCTCTCCCGCTCAGGGTAATTGTGGCGTCGCCGTCGCGCCGTAATACTGCCGGGCTCTTTTCTTTGGGGTTGGGCCGCTGGATGAGGAGTCGACACCGCCCCTCAGTCGCCTGTCGCTGTAATACGACCAGTGGCAGCCGAAGGGCCGTGACATGAGCTGCCAGGCGGGCAGTGAAATTCAGGATGCCGGACCACACGGCCGGATCATTTAATCCCGGTTGGACCTGAAGCGAGAGATTGACGCGATCGGGATATCCGTCGTCGTTGGTATCAGTGAAGAGGCATCTGTTGGGGAAAAGTCGCTGGAGGACAAAGGCAGGGATATCGGGCATCAGTCCGGCCCCCAGTAACGTTATTTAAAAATATTATGATATATATCTGATATATAGATGATACCGATAGGCTTGTTGCGATCCAATACCGGCAGGCGGCGGTATCTGTTCTTGATCATATGGTCCAAGATCACCATGATATGGTCATCGAGTTTAGCACCCATCACATTCCTGCTCATTAACTGTTTTACCTTTTTAACTTTAATCGCGTCGATACACTTATTTAACTGCCCCGTCCACGGGAACTCATCTGCATTTAGACCAAAATTCAAAAAGTCCGGTCGAAGATGATAAAGAATATCGTACATGGTTATTACTCCGGTCATTTGACCATAATCATCCACAACAATGAGGCTGATGGTTTTATGCCCGGTTTTTCTCACTTTACCTTTGAGGATCAAGTTGATGGCTTCCTCAACCGATGCTTCCTGATTAATTGTATCAAACGGCGTTACCATGACATCTTTAGCAGTTAACATGATGAGTTCCTCCACCAGTAAAGTATCGGTGTATTTAAAAAATGATCCACCAGTGATGAATTTTTCCTTGGTCAACCCTGATAGAGCCAGCTAATGGGATATTGAATTCTTGGCCACTGGTAACGCTGCTACATTATCCCATCAAACCCGATTATGCTACCATATTCCATTAGAGCAATGGAGACTGTAATAAAAAACAGACCTAGTGAGTCGAATTTCCATTGAAAATTAAACAGTTGAGGAAACCTGTTAATGATTTGACACCATTATATTTATATCCCTCGATAGACATACCCCGGATAATCTCCGGCCGGGCACGGATAGGGGTTTCCCCCTCGAGAAAATTCTTGTCTTGAAAAATATTCCATGCTAAGAGGCTGAACGTTTAAAGCTTAACACAATGCGGGAAGAGGCGACGACGGTCAATGATGCCGGATGCGGCGCATCGCTTGGGCCATGCGGTCACATGCCGATGTAATACCCTTATCGGGACAGATGCGACGGTAAAGGAGGAGATGCACATGCAGCAGGGCAGCAAGTTTTTTACCATTATTGCGGTACTGGTCATCGGTGTCATGTTGCAAATCATGCTGGTTTTCGCCGACCAGAGAGAGGCGCCGGCCAAGACGGCGGTCGCGTTCTCCAAGGCCTACTTCGAACTCGACCCCGCGATGGTAAAGTATCTGTGCAGCGCCTTCACCACCAACGAGGAGGGCGATGTGGTGGCCGAATACCTGAACCGCATGGCCGACGACGCCAGGGTCGTCGGTTTTGACCGCAATTACATGCGCAGCCGACTTTATTCGGTCCACACCCAAGTCATCAGCCAAAGCGATACGGAGGCCGAGGTGCGTATCCTCGCCGAACGGAAACGGAATATCAATCCCATATTCACCGTTGTCGGTCGCTTGTTTTCCATCGGCGAAACTTACCCTGTTGACGAAACCCTTAAACTCGTCAAAGAAGACGGCCGGTGGAAAGTCTGCGGCAGGGCTTTTTCCCTGACGGTTTGAGTTCTACCGTGTTCCCTGCCGTTTGTCGAAGGAGGCCGGTCGACACCGCAGCACCGGTTTCGGTCGCTCAATTGACGAGCCTGTCGATAACTGCCGGTTTCTTCCATGGTGACTGTATACACCCGGTTGCAAAGACGCGCCCGTCAGATTGTATCCGGATACCCTCCGCCTGATTTTTACACGGATTTTTCCCGCGCTTTCAGCTTCTCCCGCTCTATCTTCGACGCGCATCCGATTATCTCGGATCTGCGCTTCTTCGTGACCCAACGGTTGGAGGATGATTTCGGACACGGTCTTCTGCATGCCACCAAGGTAGCCCTCGATGCCGGCTGCCTGTTGATGGCCGAAGGCGAGCGCATCGGTTATAGCCCGCGATTGATCAAAAGACTCATGGTGGTCGTCCAGAGTGCGGCGCTCTTGCACGACCTCAAACGCAAGGAACCGGATCATGCCGTCCGGGGGGCCTCATTTGCCGCGGTTCTGCTCGGCGGTTATCCCTTTTCGATCGAGGAGCGGGAAGACGTCCGGCTGGCGATCCTCGATCACGAGGCCTTCAAAAAGCGGGTGCCGATCAACAGCCGGCGCGGTGCCCTGGTTTCCGACTGCCTCTACGACGCCGACAAATTCCGCTGGGGACCGGACAATTTTACCGATACACTGTGGCATATGGTCTTCTTCCAAAATCCGCCGTTCGATGATTTCGTGGCGAGTTTTCCGAATGGAATGCAGAGCCTTTCCAGAATTCGGGAAACCTTTCGTACGGCAACCGGCCGACTTTACGGACCGCAGTTTATCGATATCGGCATTGCCGTGGGGGAAGAACTGTTCGAGGTGATTAAAACCGAGTTTTTGCACTCGATATGACGCCCTGCGCCGGCTTCGGTCAGTCGATCAGGCTCAGTGAGATTAACGCATAAGAGGTGCTGCCGCCAAAATCACGTCCGTGCTCTTTTTTTGGAGGGTTAGGGGTGTTTCAACTTGCCGGATACAATCTGCCCGTTCAAACACCATACACGAATGCCCCGATCCCGGGAATAGGTCGCCATGCCAATTTTTTTCCATCGAGTGATCGCCTGTTTCTGCGCAGCCGTCCTGCTGCTTTC
>JAQAZR010000094.1:0-3478 GCA_032127235.1 Deltaproteobacteria bacterium | reverse complement strand
CAAAGGGATCACCTGGTCCCGACGCCCGGCCGCATGACTGGGATCGATGACAATCGGCAAATGGCTTTCTTTGCGCACCACCGGAACGGCCGAAAGGTCCAGGGTGTTGCGGCTGTGGTGGGCGAAAGTACGGACGCCCCGTTCGCACAGGATAACCTGCCTGTTGCCGCCTTCCAGGATGTATTCGGCGGCCATCAACCACTCGTCGATGGTGGCGGCCATGCCTCTTTTGAGGAAAATCGGTTTCCGGGCCCGGCCGGCACGTCGCAGAAGGGAGAAGTTCTGCATGTTGCGGGTGCCGATTTGGATCATGTCGGCATATTCTTCCACCAGATCGAAGGTGCGGTCGTCCATCACTTCGGTCACAACCGGCAGTCCGGTTTCCTCCCGGACGCGCGCCAGAATCTTCAACCCTTCTTCCCCGAGCCCCTGAAAAGAGTAGGGCGAGGTGCGCGGTTTGAATGCGCCGCCCCGGAAAAGCTGGGCCCCACTCTCTTTGACCAACCTGGCAATGGTCAGTGCCTGGTGCTCGCTTTCCACGGCACAGGGTCCGGCAATGATCGTAAAGTGGCCGTTACCGATGGTCACATTGCCGACGGTCACCAGGGTGTCTTCGTGTTGAACCTCGCGACTGACAAGCTTGTAGGGCCGAGTAACCGGTACCACGTCTTTGACCCCCGGGTAGCCCAGAAATAGCGAGGTGTCGACCGCGCCCTTGTTGTACAGAACGCCTATGGAAACCCGGTCTCCGCCAGGAATCGGTCGGGCGGTGTACCCCTTGGCCTCGACCGCAGTCACAACGGCCTTGATTTCCTCTTCGGTTGCCTTTTTGTCCATGACAATTAACATGATCCCCCCCTGATTCCCCTAATTGACTGGTTGATTTCAACGAATCCGTGCGGTCATGGCCTTTCTGGCCGCCACGGTACATGAAAATCGCTTGTGTCAGTTTGGACAGTTTATTGAGTTTATTGAGTAAAAGGATAAGTCCACCATGATGCATGAAAATGATGCGCCTCCGCCAGTTCCGAGGATTGAGTTTCGAGTTACCCAAGTTTCTATTTGCGGGTTGCCGCCTTGTATTCACGGACCTGTTCGGCAATCCGATCCGCCAGGTCCGGACGGTCGATGTTGTTTTCGATGGTGCGTTCGAAAGCACTGCCGATGACCACCCCGTCGGCTATGGCAGCAATCGCGGCGACATCGGCGGCGGTCGATATGCCGAAACCAACGCAAATCGGAAGTGAGGTCACCGCGCGCAGATCGGCCATTTTTGGAGTGATGTCGACTGTGTTCAGTCCGTCGCTGCCCGTCACTCCGGTTTTGGACACAAGGTATAGAAACCCTGAACCCGATGCGGCGATGCGGCGCATGCGCTCCGGCGGCGTGGTCGGCGCTATCAGCCGGATCAGGTGCAGGTCGTTGCCGTCCCAGTGATCGGTGAATTCGCCCGATTCTTCGGGCGGTAGATCGACCACCAGCACCCCGTCGGCGCCGGCCTCGGTGGCGTTGCGGTAAAAGGCTGCCGGCCCGTGCTGCAGGATGGGGTTGTAGTAGCTGAAGAGTACTATCGGCACGGAGTAGCGTTCCCGCAGCCGGCGGGTCATCTCGAAGACCCTCTGCAAACCCGTCCTGCTTTCGAGCGCCCGTGCCGATGAGCGCTGGATGACCGGTCCGTCGGCGGTCGGATCGGAAAAAGGAACGCCCAGTTCAAGGACATCCACACCGGCCCGGCACATGGCGTCGAGGATCTCAAGCGATACGTCTGGTTTCGGGTCGCCGGCCGTGACAAAGCCCACCAGAGCGCTTTCATTTTTTTTCTTCAACCTGTCGAAGGTCTCGTCGATGCGACTCATCTTATCTTGTCTCCTTTTCGGGTCTTTTCTCCTTTTCGAGTTGGGAGAACACGATGCCCAGATCTTTGTCGCCCCGACCGGAAAGATTGACGATGATCACCTTTTCGGGGGGCATGTTCGGCGCGATCTGCATGGCATGGGCCACCGCATGCGAGCTTTCCAGAGCCGGGATGATGCCTTCCAGAATACACAGTGTCTTGAAGGCCGCCAGTGCCTGCCGGTCGTCGACGGCCGCATATCGAGCGCGACCGGTATCCTTTAAAAAAGCGTGCTCCGGTCCGACTCCCGGATAGTCGAGTCCGGCCGAAATGGAGTGGGCTTCGATGATCTGCCCGTCCTGATCCTGCAACAGGTAGGACTTGGAACCGTGCAGCACGCCGACCGACCCCTTGCCGAGCGTCGCCGCATGTTTGCCGCTGTCGATCCCCTTGCCGGCGGCTTCCACACCGATCATCTCGACCGGATCGTCCAGGAACGGATAAAAAAGTCCCATGGCATTGCTGCCGCCGCCGACGCAGGCCACCAACGTATCGGGCAACCGGCCGGTTTGCTCCAAAATCTGGCGGCGCGCCTCAATCCCGATGACGCTTTGAAAATCCCGCACCATCGCCGGATAGGGATGCGGTCCAGCCACCGAACCGATGACATAAAAAGTGTCGGACACTTCGGCCGACCAGAAGCGCATGGCCTCGTTCATGGCGTCCTTCAACGTGCCGCTGCCGCTGCCGACCGACTCGACTTCGGCACCGAGCAGTTCCATGCGCTGCACATTGGCCGCCTGCCGCTCGATGTCTTCGGTGCCCATGAAGATCCGGCACTGCATGCCGAAAAGGGCCGCAACCGTCGCCGTCGCCACCCCGTGCTGGCCGGCCCCGGTTTCGGCAATCAGCTTGCCCTTGCCCATCCACTTGGCCAGCAGAGCTTGCCCCAGGGTGTTGTTGATCTTGTGGGCCCCGGTGTGGGCCAGATCTTCACGCTTGAGATAGATGACAGCTCCCCTCAGAGACTCGGTCAGGCGGCCGGCTAAATAGAGGGGTGTCGGCCGTCCGGCATAATGGTTCAGCAGGCGGTGGAATTCCTGCTGAAACTCCTGCCTTGGCGTTATACGGGTGTACGCATCATCGAGCTCCAGTATGGCCGGCATGAGCGTCTCGGCGACGTAGCGCCCGCCGAATTGTCCGAAGTGTCCGTCAGCATCCGGACGGGGTTCTGTCTGTATCATTGAAAAATCCTCCTTGCTTTTTCGTCGCCGTCGGTTGGAACGATGCCGGCAACCGCAGAAACAAACGCTTCGATTTTAGCCAGATCCTTTTTGCCCGGGGAGGCTTCAACCCCTGAGCTGACATCGACGGCATGGGGCCGCCCAAGTCTTACGGCTTGAACGACGTTTTCAGGGGAAAGCCCGCCGGCCAGGATCACCGGCGCATTCGCGGCAATCGCTTGGGCATCCGCCCAGTCCCAGGTTCGGGCCGTACCCCCCGGCAACCGTCCCCTGCCGCACTCGAGCAGAAAGGCCGACGGGCCGTACCGGGAGGTCGACTGAAAGGATGGTTCTCTTTTCTGGAACAGGGCCTTGATCACCGTTAAACCCGTATTTTTAAGCTGCGTGACCTCGGCGGGTG
>JAQAZR010000093.1:0-2591 GCA_032127235.1 Deltaproteobacteria bacterium | reverse complement strand
TCCTGGTTGCAGCGTGCTCTGCGGGCCGACAGGATGTCAGGCCTGCTGTGGACAACCCGCGGGACCTGGTGAACGGTTTCGAGCGCTTGGTTGTCAACGCACGCACCAACCAGGTCAATCTGCTGGCGCCCTTCTGGTTCTCAAAGGCCGAAGAATCGCTGGCGGATGCTCAGAAAGCGCTCGCAGAGCAGGCGGAAATCTCCCGGATCGCAGAATATGTCTCGATCGGCCAATCACAGCTGAAGAAGGCCGAGGAAGTCGCTGCCGTGGCCAGGACATCCATGGCGGATGTGATCAAACGGCGGGAAATGGCCCGCAAGGCCGGCGCGGCCGAACTGGAAGGCTACCCGCAGGCAGAGAGGAGTTTTTTCAGGCTGACCAAGGAAATCGAGAACAATAATTTGGACTATGCCCTGAGGAACAAAGAAAAGGTCAAGAATTCTTTTCGTGACCTGGAGATTGCCGCCATTAAGCGCAACGTCCTGGGAGAAGTTCGCGTCACCCTGAATGAGGCGGATCGATTGGGTGCCAAGAAATATGCCCCTAAAGCGTATGCGGACGCCGTGCAAAAATTGAACGCCACGGATGCCTTCATTACCGAGAACCCATACGAAGTCGAAGAGATGACGCGCCAGGCGCAGGAAGCCCTTTTCTACGCCCGGCGGTCAGTCGAGCTCACCCGTCAGAGCAAGAAAATTCAGGCCATGAATTCAGAGCAGATTGCCCTGTGGATCGAGGACATCCTTTACCAGACGGAGGAACAGCTCAATGCCCCGGATATGCGCGACCAGACATTTGACGTCCAGCTGCAAAACATCAACGGTTCGATAGTGGCAGCGCAGAAGAATCAGGATTTCCTGAACACGAAAATCAAGGAACAGCAAGATGATATCGAGGCCTTGAAGGACCGGGTGTTCGAGTTGGAAGGCAAGAGCAGACAGGAGCAGATCGCCAGGGAGCAGCTGGAGGCCGAGAAAAAGTTCAACGAGAAGTTCGAGAACATCCAGAATTCCTTCGACAGGGAGGAGGCCGAGGTCTATCGACAGGGCAACCAGCTGGTCATCCGACTGCGCGGCATGCAGTTTCCGATCGGCAAAGCCGTCATTATGCCGGAAAATTATGCGTTGCTCAGCAAGGTGCAGCTGGCGATCCGCAGTTTCAACGAACCGGAGGTCATTGTCGAAGGCCACACCGACAGCACCGGTTCAACCGAAGTCAACCAGCAGCTGTCGCAGGAAAGAGCCACAGCGGTCAAAGAATACCTGGTGTCGAACAATACGCTGCCGGACAGCAACGTGATGGCCGTCGGCTATGGTTCATCGCGGCCGCTGATGTCGAACGAATCGGCGGAAGGGAGGGCCGTCAACCGCAGGATCGACGTGATCATCACCCCCCGAAGGCCGTGACGGTTCAAAGCCGCCTGACCGACAACCGGGGCCTGAGGCGATTCACCGATTTTTTAAAGGGCGCTGACTGATGCGAACCACATTTTTACCCTTCTCACGGCCCTCGATTTCAGAGGACGACATTGCCGCGGTCGACGCGGTGCTGCGTTCGGGCTGGATCACCACCGGGCCAAAATGTGCCGAATTCGAGAGCCGCTTCGGCGAGTACGTCGGCAGCGAGGGAGCCGTGGCGCTGGCATCGGCCACCGGGGGCATGCACCTTCTCATCGAGGCGTTCGGGATTGGCTCGGGCGACGAGGTCATAACACCGGCCATGACCTGGGTCTCGACCGTCAATTTGGCGGTTCTGTCGGGGGCCAGACCGGTTTTCGTCGATGTCGATCGTGACACCCTGATGGCTTCCGCCGATTCCATCGAGGCGGCCCTGACCTCCCGCACGCGACTGATCGTGCCGGTTCACTTTGCGGGGGCCGCGGCCGACATGGCCCCAATTCGCCGCCTCGCCGCCCATCACGGAATTCCGTTGGCGGAAGACGCCGCACACGCCCTGGGGACCGCATACCGCGGCGAGCGCATCGGCTGCAGAGGGACCACCATTTTTTCGTTTCATCCCATCAAGAACATCACCACCGGTGAAGGCGGCATGCTGTGTTCCGACGACCCGGAACTCCTCGACCGGATTCGCCGGTTGAAGTTTCACGGACTCGGCGCCGACGCCTTCGAACGCGAGACCCAGGGCCGTTCTCCTCAGGCCCAGGTGCAGGAGCCGGGTTTCAAGTACAATCTGACCGACATCGGTGCCGTTCTCGGCCTGGGGCAGCTGGCGCGGGTGGATGCTTTCAACCGCCGCAGAAAGGAACTCGCGCTGACCTACCGGGAGCGCCTTTCCGGGATCGATGAAATTTTGCCCCTGGCCGATCCGACCTATCCCATGGCGCACTCCTGGCATCTTTTTGTCGTCCGGCTGGATGTCGAACGGGCCGGCATCAGCCGCAACGAGTTCATGGAACGCCTGAAACGGCGGAACATCGGGACCGGCATCCACTTTCTGGCCGTTCACCTGCAGCGCTACTACAGGGAGTCGATGGGGACGCGGCGCGGCATGCTGCCGAACACCGAGTGGAATTCAGACCGGATTTGCTCTCTGCCCCTGTTTCCTGATATGACCCCGGAGGATGTCGAGGA
>JAQAZR010000092.1:0-5723 GCA_032127235.1 Deltaproteobacteria bacterium | reverse complement strand
AAGCAGCATTTGAGTGTATGCGCCGAATCGGCGAAACGGTTTAGCTGCTCAGCTTTTCGAGGGCCGTCAGGTCATCACCCAGCCGCTGGATCCGCCCCCCCATGATGTCGACGATCGCAGACTGCGCCTCGAGCCACAGCGGCAAAGCAAGCTGCAATACTTCGACACCTTGCGGGGTCAGATCCAAGGTCCGCGTGCGCAGGTCCTTACCGTGACCCGACCGGATCAAGCCTTCGCGCTCCAAGGGCTTGAGATTCCGGTTGAGGGTCGTTCGGTCCAGCAGCATCAGATCGGCGAGCCTGCTGATGGTTGAAGAAGGATACAAATTAATGGCGTTCAAAAGAGTGAACTGTGTTCCTTTCAACCCAACCGGCTTCAGATGCTCGTCGTAGTGGTTACCGACCACACGCGACACCCGGCGAACCCGAATACCCATGCAGGTATCGGCGACCTTGCGGCAGATGCCCTTCAATCGATGTTGTTCCTGTTCTGCCATAATGTTTGTACGTACACATGAAAAAAACAGAATGTCAAGCCCCAAATGACCCCCGATGTTGCAAAAGTCGAGGATGCTGTCTTAAAAAAGAACTGTTTCTTCGAACTCAAAAAAGAGGTGGGCAAAATTCGACGCTTAAATCACTCCCAGTCCGATAAAACGAGGTGGTATGGATAACCAGGCCCCTCCGAAACACAAGCGTCGGCGTTGGCTGATCGTTGTCGTGGCAATGGGGATTCTCGTCGTTCTCGGTCAGCTGATACCGGATCGTTTCAGGGAAGAGGAAAAATCGCTGCGCCGGCAGTTTCGTAAGTCGGTAGAAGAACGGTTCCCTGAGCAAGCGGCTGCCGCAAGAGACTCCTTCGGTTTGCGGCCTTTCGAAAACAATGCGGATCTCCGCGCGAAAAGCAACCCCGAGCAACAGGTGATTGTTTTGATTCACGGTCTCGACGATCCGGGCAAAGTCTGGATGAACCTGGCTCCAACACTGGCGGTCAATGGTTATCAGGTTTGGATAATGACCTATCCCAATGATCAGCCGGTGGACGAATCGGCCCAGATGTTTTTTACCGAATTAAAAACCTTGCGAGAAGGCGGGATCGAGAAGGTTTCCATTGTGGCCCATAGCATGGGCGGCCTGGTTTCCCGACAGATGCTCTCCGATCCGGTTATCGACTATGCCGAGAGGGTAGAAACCCGGGAGGTGCCGGCGGTTGACCTTCTTGTCATGGTGGGAACCCCCAATCACGGCTCGGAAGTGGCGCGGCTACGGGAGTTTGGCGAATTCCGGGATCAACTGGCCCGATTTGCGCAAGGAGAAGGCCAATGGCTGGGAGCGATCCTGGACGGCGCCGGCGAGGCTGAGATCGATCTGCTGCCGAAGAGCCGTTTCCTCCGGGTATTGAATTCCCGTCCTCATCCTGCAGGAGTGGAAATGATGGTCGTTGCCGGCATCGCCAGCCCGTGGAGCGGAGACGACATCGAAAGTTGGACTTATTCTCTAAAAGATCGGTTCCCCCAAAGTGCCGGCCCGATCATAGACGACCTCGAATCGATGCTCCTGTCGATGACCCACGGGCTGGGGGACGGCCTGGTGACACTCGCCTCCGCCCGTCTTGAGGGAGTTCCGCTGGTGACGGTTTCCGGTAACCACCTGTCAATGATTCGCAACATCTCGGAATCGAGTTCGCGCATTCCGCCCGCAATATCCGTCATCCTGAACCGTCTCGAAAACCATTGAAGATAAGGCAAAAGAAAATAAGTCCCAAATAAAAAAGCGAGTGTTACGCCGAAGGCGATGGTGAATTCCGGCGTAAACACCCTGATCTGCTTGGCCCTGTTCTTCAGGTAAGAAACTATGGGGTCCAGTTTTAGTAGACATGTAAAAGAGCTGGCACTCGAAGTTGCCGATACTTGCTGAACTTCTCTGCGGCGCATCCAACTGACGGCGTTACGTTCCCGGCTGCGGTTGCCAAGTCCTGGGCCCATACCTATTGTTGAAATGGATTGCCAAATGTTTTCAGGCCTATGATCAGTATTGGTTTTTAAATAAATGCCTAAACAGGAGACAACAATGTCCACAAACCGCTTGATCAATGAAAAAAGTCCCTACCTGCTTCAGCATGCCCATAATCCCGTAGATTGGTATCCTTGGGCGGATGAGACGTTTGAGCGGGCCCGCAATGAAAACAAACCGATTTTTCTGTCGATCGGTTACGCCACCTGCCATTGGTGTCATGTCATGGAAAAGGAAACCTTCGAGAACGATGAAGCCGCGCGCTTTCTCAACGACACCTTCGTCTGCATTAAGGTCGATCGCGAAGAGCGTCCCGATATCGATGCGGTGTACATGGCGGCCTGCCAGATGATCACCGGCAGCGGCGGGTGGCCGCTGACCATTTTCATGACGCCCGACAAAAAGCCGTTTTTCGCGGCAACCTACTTGCCGGTTCGGACCCGCTTCGGCAGAGCCGGTGTGATCGAACTGTGCCAGCAGGTCAAGTCGATGTGGCAAACAGAAACGGAAAAGGTGTTGACATCGGCAAACCAGATCGCAGGGCATTTGGGAAAGGCATTCGAATTCCAACCGGCAGGCGAACCGGATGTCTCCCTGATAGACCGCGCCTACGCCCAAATCAAAAAAAGCTACGACAACCGCTACGGTGGCTTCGAGCCGGCCCCGAAATTTCCCACTCCCCATCGACTCCTGTTTCTCCTGAGGTGCTATCTTCGCCAGGAGGACCAAATGGCCCTGGAAATGGTGGAAAAGACGTTGACGGCCATGCGCTTAGGGGGGGTATGGGATCACGTCGGTTTTGGATTCCACCGCTATTCCACCGACACCCAATGGCTCTTGCCGCATTTTGAAAAAATGCTCTACGACCAGGCGATGATGACGCTGCCTTACCTGGAAACATATCAAATCACCCGCAATCCCTTTTACGCCCGGACGGTCGAGGAGATATTTGCCTATGTTCTGCGTGACATGCATTCCCAGGAGGGGGGATTCTACTCGGCCGAAGACGCCGACAGCGAGGGTGAAGAAGGAAAATTCTATGTCTGGACCGACGAAGAATTCAGCAGCGTACTGGGCAAAGAAGACGCCACCGTGTGGTCGCGGGTATTCAATCTAAAGAAAGATGGCAACTTTATCGACGAGTCGTCCCGCAACAGCACCGGCACCAACATTCTCCACCTTAAAAACATGCCGGCGGCCGTTGCAAAAGAAATCGGCGCCGATGAAGATGACCTTCTGAAAAACTGGGAAACGGTTCGGCAAAAACTGTTTCAGTATCGGGAAAAGCGGGTCCACCCGTTAAAGGATGACAAGATCCTCACCGACTGGAATGGAATGATGATCGCTGCCCTGTCGCGCGGTGCGCGCATTCTCGACCAGCCGAGGTACAAAGACGCCGCCGTGCGGGCCGCTCGATTTATTCTCGAAAGAATGAGAGGCGCCGACGGTCGTCTCTTTCATCGCTACCGCGAGGGAGACGTCGCCATCGACGGCCATGCCGAAGACTACGCATATTTTATCTTTGGACTGCTGGAACTCTACCAGGCCACTTTTGACCCGGTCTATCTCAAAGAATCCCTCGACCTTCAGAAGCAAATGCTGGATGACTTCTGGGACCAAAAAAACGGTGGCTTTTATTCGACATCGAAGTCAAGCCGTGATCTTCCGGTACGGCCCAAAGAACTCTATGACGGGGCAATACCGTCGGCCAATTCCATGGCTCTGTACAACTTTCTCTGCCTCTCGCGGTTGACCGGTGACGCGAAATGGGAAGAACGGGCGCAGGCGTTGGCGCGTTCGTTTTCAGGTTCGGTGCACATCCAGCCCTCTGCTTTCACCTTTTTTCTGGTCGGGCTCGATTTTGCCCTGCATCCGGGTGAAGATGTGGTGATCGCAGGCGAACCGGGAGCATCTGACACCCTGGAAATGCTTTCGGCACTCAATGTCAATTTCAGTCCGCACGGAATAACGCTGGTCAAATCGGGTCAGAACGCCCAACAGCTGGCCGGTGTTGCCGGATTCACAGACGGGCTGGGCGTCATCGACGGAAAGGCCACCGCTTATATTTGCAAGGGCGGATCGTGCCAGGATTCGGCCACGGATGTCGACGCGATGCTGAAAAAACTTTTGCGGAAGTAACGATCCGAATTGCAGCTTAATCTTCTATCCTTTGCCGTTTAAGACAGAAGCATTACCCGATAATATAAATTTTGAGTGAACCCTTAACATCACTTAGACGGATGGCCTAAGGCCCGCCGGCCATCCTTGCCTTTTGGGGCGAAAGCCAAGCAAAGGCCCCTTTAACAGCCCGACGATTCTGTTTGCGGCCGGTCCTGCCGCCTGGCAGTTGCTGCGCGCTGCGGCGTCCGCGCTGGCTGGTGGTGGTTGCCACAGGGGCATGATAATTGAAATCCGCCAGGGTGCGTTGCTCCACTGGCATTCCAATGGCCCCATGGATGGCCTTTACCATTTGCTTGTCTTCATCGGTTATCAGTGTAAAAGCTTCGCCGCTGCGCTCGGCCCTGCCGGTCCTCCCGATGCGGTGGATGTAAGCTTCGGGCGTAGAGGGCATATCGTAGTTTATGACATGGGATACATTGGAGACATCAATGCCGCGGGCGGCGATATCGGTTGCCACCAGCACCTGATATTTGCCCGACTTGAAGCCGTTCATGGCGTCCTGACGCCGCGCCTGAGACAGGTTCCCCTGCAGTGAGGTCGATCGATAACCGGCTTTGGCCAGTTTTTCTCCCAACTGCTTGGCGCGATGTTTGGTGCGCGTGAAAACCAGAACAGAATCGGTGCTCGTATTGCCAAGCAGCTTGAGCAAAAACGCCGTCTTCAAATGCCGAGCGACAGGATAAAAGGCATGGCTGACCGTGTCTGCCGGCGCTTCATGCCCTACCTGTACCCTGACCTGATTCTTTAAGATGTTATCAGCCAGACGCCGTATTTGAGTGGGCATGGTGGCCGAAAACAACAAGGTCTGGCGATCCGATTGCGGCAGGTGGGATAAAATCCGGCGAACATCCGGCAAAAAACCCATGTCGAACATCTGGTCGGCTTCGTCGAGCACAAGCACTTCCACTTGGGAAAGATCCACTGTCCGCCGGCTGATATGGTCAAGAAGCCGGCCCGGGCATGCGACGACAATATCAGCGCTTTTCAGCAACTGCACCTGCGGCTGAATTCCAACGCCGCCATAAACCGTAACGCTTCGCAGGCCAGTTTTAGACCCAAGGATTTCAATGTCCTGATGAATTTGTTGCGCCAATTCACGGGTGGGGGCAATGATCAGGGCGCGCACACGTCTGCGCTGCCCGCGCAACAGTCGATGTAAAATCGGTAACACAAAGACGGCCGTTTTTCCGGTGCCGGTCTGGGCCAATCCCATTAAATCACAGCCTTGCATGACTTTGGGAATGGCCTGAGTTTGAATAGGGGTCGGTGTGGAATACCCAGCGGCTGCAATACCCGCCGCAATCTTGGGGTGAAATAAAAATGCTTCAAAGTTCAAATGATGAGACTCCTTATACAATTAGAATTGTTTCTGTTTTAAAAATCCCTTCTGCGATGAGAAGTACCTTTCGCCCTGCATCGTTTCGCTTATTTTTCGCTGGAAAAGCAAGCAGTACCCATCATCAAAGGGTAGATTGTGGTTCACACGCAGGATAGGAACCAGGTAAAGAGCGAGGTGTCCGAAGCGGAGTA
>JAQAZR010000091.1:0-9287 GCA_032127235.1 Deltaproteobacteria bacterium | reverse complement strand
GTTCGTCGAACGGGTGGATTACATCACCTCACCCGGTTACGGCACCGGCGCCGGCTGGCGCCAAGCGGTCGGTTTGCCGCGAGGCGGGCCGTCCACTGTGATTACCACCCTGGGTATCCTGCGGTTCGACCCATCAACTCGCGAAATGGTGCTGGCGTCTCTTCATCCCAGCGTGACACTGGCTGAGGTGCGCGAGAACACCGATTGGCCGCTGCAGACAGCCGATAGGCTGGAATCGACACCTCCGCCGATCCGGAACGAGCTGGAAGTGCTGCGACGATTCGATCCGGGGGGTTTCTGGACCGGCCGAACTGCGGAAAGACATTGATTTTGGTCTTCGAACCTAAAACTTGAAACCTAAAACCTAAAACCCGATTCCATTATATTTTTCTTGACAAATTACCGTGTAGCTGAAATATAGCTTATAAATGTTCTTTGGGAAATGAATAGGGTTTAGAAACTGGGGGAAACTGAACTTCAAAGGAGGCACAGATGGCGGTTAAAAAGATCTCGATTGTGGCACTTGTCGGTTTCATCGGTTTAATCCTCTTCGTCAGCCCGGCTCTGGCGGCCGGTCCATCGCTGGATGCCTGGAAACCCGCGTTCGATCCTTCCGGTGCGAAGTACAAGTTCATTGTCTCCAACGTCTCTCACCCGGTTATAAAGGGGGTCTATACCGGGTTTGCCATCCGGGACGAGCTGTGGAAACGCACCAACGGCCAGATGTATTTGGACTACAAGCCGTTTTCCATGCTGGGCGGCGAGGTCGAGGTGCTGAACCAGCTGCAGATGGGCGCCATACAGGGCATGGGCGTCAGCTCGGTGGCTTCGACCAACCTCGGGCCCCGTTTCGGCGTGGTCAACCTGCCGTTCCTCATCAATTCTTTCGACAAGCTCGACAAGTTTGTCAACAGCGGCAAGCTCTTCACCCACTTCATGAATGCCATGGATCATCAGGGCATCATGGGGCTGGACATCACCGGCTACGGCAATTACGGCTGGGCGACCACCACGCCGGTGCGCAATCTCGCCGAAGCCAAAAAGGTCAAATTCCGCATCGCCGAGGCCGCGGTCAACCAGTTGACCTACAAGGCGTGGGGTCTCACCGCGGTCGTGATGCCCTGGCCGGACGTGCCGGTAGCCCTCAAGCAGGGCGTTATCGACGGTCTCGACCACACCCCTATGGTCTGCAACATCACCAAGAAATTCGAGGTGGCCAAGTATTTCACTCAGGTGAACTATGCCCAGGGCCTGTTCATCTGGATTTTCAACAAGGCCTGGTTCAACAGCCTGCCGCCGGATCTCCAGAAGACCTTTACGGCAACCGTTCACGACGTGTGTGCAAAGATACGTGAAGAAACCAAACAGCAGGAGATCGATGAAATCGCCAAGGCGCAGACGGAAAGTAAAGTCGAGTTTTTCAAATTATCGGACGCCAACATGGCCACCCTCAAGACTGAGTCCAACACGGTCTTTAAGGAATTTGCCCCGGAGATCAACAAGCTCTATCCGGGTGACACCTACCGTCCGGCCGATTATCTGAAGGAAGTTCAAGTCTACATGGGGTATTCGAAATAAGCCGTTTTCAAAGATCCGTGCACTGTGATAATTAAAGGGGTTCTGGCCTGACCAGAGCCCCTTTTCATGAAAGATTCCCGGCCGAGGAAAACCCTTATGTTCCGAAAGACATTAGACTTCCTTGATAAGGTTCTCACTTTTTTCGAGGAGTGGACCCTGTTTGTCTCCGTCATGGCGGCCCTCGTGTCACTCTTTGTCAACGTGGTCTTGCGCTATGGTTTCAATCAATCCCTGGCCTGGTCCGAAGAACTGGTCCGGGAGGTCATCATCTATACCACTTTCATCGGCTGCAGCGCCGCGGTTAAAAACCGCTCGATGATCAGGATCGATGCGTCGGTTCAACTCTTTCCCAAACTGAAAACCGCGCTCAACCTGTTTAGCAATTTTGCCGTCATGGTCTTTGCCGCCATGATGATCTACTACGGGTGGCTGATGGCGGCGCTTCAGGTTCGCACCCACCAGAAGACGATCATCCTGCAGATCCCACTCGTTTATCTCTACGCCGTGCTGCCGTTGATGGGGGCGATGATGATGATTCGTGTGGTCCAGGTTATGGTCCAGGACATCGGGGAATATCGAGCGGGGAAAAAATGACCTTAGTTCATTTACCTGCGGAATCACAGGATCGATTTTTCCCGCCGCGCTAAAAGGAGACACGCTCCATGGAAACCAGCCACGTGATTATCCTCTTGATCCTGCTCGGATGCATGGCCACTTACATTCCGGTCTTCATGTGCCTCTTCTTCACCGCCGTGCTGGGCTTCATCTTTTTTACCGACCTGCCGCTGCTGCTGCTGGCCCAATCCCTGTTCCGCAGCATGGATAACTTTGCCCTCGTGGTGGTCCTTTTTTTTATCTTGTGCGGCAACATCATGACGGCCGGCACCATCGTCGACAAGTTGATCAAGGTCGCCAATGCACTGGTCAGTTGGCTGCCGGGCGGGCTCGGCATGGCGGGTGTGCTGGCCTGCGGACTTTTTGGGGCGATTTCCGGTTCGACCGTGGCCACGGTTGTGGCGTTGGGCGGGTTCATGATCCCGGCGCTTCTGGAGAACGGGTATCCGGAAAAGTATTCCATCGGGCTGATGACCACCTCGCCGAACCTGGGGGTGATCATTCCGCCCAGCATCGGCATGATTCTGTACAGCATGATCAGCAATGTTTCCCTTGAAGGTCTGTTCTTGACCGGTTTCCTGCCCGGTATACTGATCATGTTTGGTGCTTGCGTCTACACTTATTTCGTGTTTCGCAAGCGGGCCGAGATCGTGCGCAAACCGGTTCCCAAACCGCTGGAATTGTTGGGCGTGCTCAAAGAGGGCTTCTGGTCTCTCATGCTGCCGGTCATTATCTTCGGCGGCATATTTTCCGGTGCTTTCACCGCCAACGAGGCGGCGGTTGTCGCCTGTGTCTACGCCTTCATCGTGGAGCTGTTCATCCATCGTTCCATGAAGCTGTCAGCCGTCAAAAAGATCACCGTCAACTCGGCTGTCACCTCGGCCACGCTGCTGATTATCGTGGCCGGCGCCACCTGCTTCGGACGTCTGCTCACCCTTGAAAACATTCCCGGCAAGATCACCGAAACCGTCTTGGGCGCCATCGACTCCCCGTTTGTTTTCCTTTTGGCCATGAACTTGCTGCTTTTGGTCGTGGGGATGTTTATGGATATCATATCGGCCACCATGATCCTGGGGCCCGTCTTTTTACCGATGCTCAATGCCTTCGACATCAATTGGATGCATTTCGGATTGATCATGACCGTCAATCTGGCCATCGGTTACTGTACGCCACCGATGGGTGTCAGCCTTTACATTACCGGGGCCATCGCCAACCGCGATATCATATACGTTTCCAAGGCCGTCATTCCCTTCCTGATCATTCAGATTGGGGTGCTGTTTTTCCTGACGTACATGCCCGATGCGGTGCTGTGGCTGCCCACCGTAATGGGATTCGTGAAATAGCGGAATGCAGACCGATTTAATGCAAAAAGCCAAAACGTACCGGTGGGTGATTTTCACGATCCTGGCGTTTGGTTACATCCTGGTTTACTTTCACCGCCTGTGCCCGGCCGTTCTGGCGGTGGACATGATGCGCGACCTGCACACAAGCGGTGCCCTCACCGGATTGCTCGGTGCGGCCTATTTTTATCCCTACGCGCTGATGCAGCTGCCGGCCGGGCTGCTGTCCGACTCCTGGGGCCCCCGCAAGACGATCACCCTCTTTTTCTTCGTCGCGTTTGCCGGTTCAGTGATCCTCGGGTTGGCGCCCTCGGTGTTTGCGGCCATTGTCGGGCGCACGCTGGTGGGTCTGGGCGTTGCCATGCTGTTCGTGCCGACATTGAAGATTCTGGCGGAATGGTTTCATGTGCGGGAGTTTGCCGTCATGACGGGGATCCTGATGGCGCTCGGCGGGGTGGGCTCTCTCATTGCCGCGACACCCCTGGCGTGGTTGAGTACCCGCATCGGCTGGCGGTTCAGCTTCGTGGCAGTCGGTTTTTTCACGCTGATTCTGGCCGTGCTGGTCTACATCTTCGTTCGCAACCGTCCGGCCGACATGGGCTGGCCGTCTCCGGCTGGAAATCGGCAAGCGAGTCTGCCGCCGATCGGTCTGATGGCAGGGGTTGGCAAGGTGCTGACCAGCCCGGCGTTCTGGCCGCTGGCCATCTGGTTTTTCTTCGACTGTGCCATTTTCTTTTCTTTCGGCGGCCTTTGGGGTGGTCCCTTCCTGATTCAGGTATACGGTCTCGATAAGAGTCACGCCGCGCGCATCCTCTCGATGCTGGCGGTCGGCATGATCGTCGGCAGTCCTTTGCTGAGCTATGTATCGAATACGGTTTTTCGCGCCCGCAAACCGGTTCTGGTGCTGTCGAGCATCGTCGTAACGGGTCTGACGGCGGTGCTGGCGTTTATGACGCGGCAGGTGCCGATCGCCGGCCTCTTCGCCCTCTGTTTCGGCCTGGGTGTTTTTTCAAGCGCTATCGTGGTGATCGGGTTCACGACCAACAAGGAGTTGTTCCCGGTCCAAATGGCCGGCACTGCCACGGGACTCGTCAACCTCTTTCCCTTTGCCGGCGGCGCCATTTTTCAACCGATTTTGGGGGCCGTTCTGGAACATTACGGTCGGATTGACGGGAAATTCACGCTCATCGGGTATGAAAGGGCCTTTCTGATCCTTTTTATCTGTGCCCTGGTGGCCATGGGCGCCACTTTTTTCATGCGCGAAACCCTTGCCAGGGATCGCGAGTGACAACGGCTGATGATGCCGCGAACGCCCAGGGGTATGAATCGGCTGCCGCTTGACACGCGGGGCGCGCTTTCTGTATGGTTTGAGAAAGGCGGGGCGAGCGAATCGGACGTCGCATCCGCGGCAACCCTTGACACGATCGGTATTCCTCCCGATTATCACATTTTTTCATGAACCCTTGGGGTTCGCGAAAAAATAAGTTGGCAATTTTGGGCGTTGAGGCGCCCAGCCGGTAAGGCTTGAAAACGCAGGCATATCTGGATATGTCGAGTTTTCGCAACGCAGCCGGACGGGATGCATCGGCGTCTAAACTGTAACGTTATTTTTGAGCGAGCCCTTAACATCCCAACTTATAAAATGGAGGCGTGATGAAACTGAAACAGATCGTCATATCGATCGAAAACTCTCCCGGCCGGTTGTTGGAAGTGGCGGATGCGCTCGGAAAGGCGGGCATCAACCTGCGGGCCTTAAACCTTGTGGATACCGGGGCATTCGGGCAGCTGCGGCTGCTGGTGTCCGATGTCGCCCGCGCCAGGCAAATTTTAATGGAGATGCACATTTCCGCCTTCGTCAACGAAGTCGTGGCGGCTGAGATCGATGACACTCCCGGCAGCCTGGCCAAACTGCTCAGGCCGCTCAGAGATGCCAATATCAACGTGATTTACATGTATGCCTTCATCGGCTCCACCACCGACAAGGCCATCATGATATTCCGGTTCAGCGACAATGACCTCGCAATCGAGGTGTTGAAGAAGAGCGGATACAGACTGCTCGATGCCGATGCCTTCGGCATCCTCGAGAACGAAAGATAACCCGATTCATATGAATAAAATCCGGTCGGCAGAAGGTTTTACCGTGCAACGCGGCCATGCGGATGACTCCAAAGTCAACCGTGATAGGTACCGTGTGTTCATCGAGGCCGTCGCCGACGGATACTACGAAACCGATGTGAGGGGCAATTTTACGTATTTCAACGATGCCCTGTGCCGGATTTTCGGTTATGCCAGGGATGAGATCGAGGGCCGCAACTACCGTGAATTCATGGACCAGGAGAACGCCGCATCGGCCTTCAAACGTTTCAATCATATCTATCAATCCGGCGAGGGCATAACCGATATCGTTTGGGAGATCATCCGCAAAGACGGCCGCAAGCGCATCATCGAGCTTTCCGCCAATCTCATCGTCGAGAACGACGGCGGGAAGCTTGGATTTCGAGGCATTGCCCGCGATGTGACCGAGAAGAACTTGGCCCAGCGCAAGGCGATTGAATCCGAAGAACTGGCCCAGTGTCAGTACGAAGCCAGTCGCCGGGCCGAGCAACGCTACCGCGCATTTTTAAACTTTCTGCCGGATCCGGTCTTTGCCTTCAACCTCGACGGCAGCGTCTCTTACCTGAATCCCGCCTTTGAGAAGGTCTTCGGCTGGACCCTCGCGGAACTCAAGGGCAAGCGCATCCCCTTTGTCCCCGAGTCCCACAAGGCCCAGACACGCGAAGGGGTCGCGCGTCTGCTCAAAGAAAAGGTTTTGCACAACTTCGAGACCCGGCGGCTCACCCGCGACGGACGCCTGCTGGACATCGTGATCGACGGCGCCCTTTTCTACGATGAAGACAACCAGCCTGCCGGACAGGTCGTCACGCTGCGGGATATCACCCTGGAGAAACGCCTGGAGCGGATCAACCAGACCCTTTTCAGGATCACCAAGGCCATTCCCCATTACCGCGACCTGGACGGTCTGCTGGCTTTCATCACCCGCGAAACTCAGAATTTGCTGGACATCGAAAGCGCATCGGTCATCCTGCTGGATGAAGACCGGCAGGAATTTTACTTTTTTGCGGTCCATCACGACGATTCAGAGACAGGCAAGAAATTCAGAGAGATTCGGTTTCCCGCCGACAAGGGAGTGGCCGGTCACGTTTACAAGACCGGCCGGCCGTTGATCGTTCCGGACACATCCGAAAGCCCTTTTTATTTCAAACAGGTGGATGAGAAGGCCGATTTTCACACCCGCAGCATGCTCGATGTTCCCATCCGGATACAGGACCGGATGATAGGGGTGTTGTGTGCGGTCAACAAAAAGAACGGTGCTTTCGATTCCAACGATGTCGACCTGCTCAGCACGGTGGCCGGCACGGTGGCCCTTCCGATCGAGAACGCGAGGATAAACCAGGAACTGAAGGACTCCTACGAAGAGGTCAAGAGTCTCAACCGGGCCAAGGACAGTGTCATCCACCGTCTGTCCCACGAGCTTAAAACGCCCATATCGGTCCTGTCGGCCTCCCTGGAACTGCTGGGCAAAAAGTATGCCGACCATAGAGACCGGGGCATTCAGCGCATCCTCGAGCGCAGCCGGCGCAACCTGCAGCGTCTGCTCGAAATGCAGTATGAAATCGAAGACATCCTCCAGGAGCGTGACGATCGAGACCACCGGATGCTCACCACCCTCCTCGATGCCTGTGCCGACGAACTGGAGACACTCGCGACCGTCGAGGGGGCCGACGGGGGCCTGGTCGACAGACTCCGCAGCCGGATCGATGCCCTCTTCGGTCCGCGTGAGGCGCTGCCCGCGGAAATCCGTCTGGAAGACTTCATCGCCCAAACCGTCGAGCGGCTGCGGCCGCATTTTGACCATCGGCGATGCGAGCTGACCACGAAATTCGAAGCGGCCGGGGCGGTCTGGATTCCGGGCGATGTGTTGTCCAAGATCGCCGAAGGTCTGATTCGCAACGCCGTCGAACACACACCCGACGGAGGCCGGATCGACATAGCGGTCCGCAGAGGGCAGGGCGGGCCGGAGTTCGACGTCAAAGACTGCGGCGTCGGCATATCCGCGGAGGACCAGCGCCTCATCTTTGAAAAGTATTTCACTGCGGCTGATGCGCTGCAGTATTCCACCCGCAGGCCTTTCGATTTCAATGCCGGCGGAAGGGGCTTCGATTTGCTGCGCATGAAAATATTTTCAGAACGCTACCACTTCAAGATATACATGCACTCCGACCGTTGCCGGCATCTTGCCGATGGCCGGGAGCCGTGTCCCGGAAGTGCCGCAGACTGCCCGCACTGCCGGAGCGAAACAGACTGTCGTGAGACAGGCGGCACAACCGTCAGGGTCGTTTTTCCACCAGCGTCTGAATTGATGATTTGACAGTTGGGAGTTTGGCAGAAGCCACCAATGTGACAGAGGCGCCACCATGAAAGCCAATCACAGCCAAGAGAATGGCACCGCTCCGGACGGCGGTGAAGCCGGGCGTTTTTTCCGGGAAGTCGAGATCGAGTTTCTCATCCACGAACTCAAGGACCCCTTTGCGATCATCGAGACCGGCGTCCGGACGCTTCTGGAGAAAAAAGATAAGTTCGGTCCGTTGACGCCGCGACAGGAAAAAATCCTGAAACGCACCCTGCGCAGCTCCAATAGGGCCCGCACCATGCTGAACAGCCTGCTGGAGATCGGCCGCTCCGAGGCCGGCTGTTTTTTCTGCTGCCGTTTCAAGCCGGTCTCATCGGCTTACGGGGTTTTGCTGGAAGTGTTGGACGGACTTTCCGAAGACATCTCCGAGCAGTTCAGGTCCCTGACCGAAGAAAAGGCGGCACTCGAATTTCTTGACCGGCAGGGTATTATGTTGACGATCGCGCCTGCACTCGAACAGACCGAACTGGTGCAAGACGAAACCAAATTCCGCCAGATCCTCGGCAACCTCATCAAGAACGCGCTGCACTTCCGCAAAGAGCGGGTGGAAATCCGCATGAAACTCGAAAATGATCACGTTCTGGTGGAGGTTGCCGATGACGGACCGGGTATCGATCCGGCGCACCACCAGATGGTTTTCGAGCGCTACAAGCAGGTCAAAGAGTGCGCCCTATTGCCCCGCAACGGTCACGGACTCGGTTTGGCCGGCGCAATGATCATGGCCCGCCGTCTGGGGGGCGACATCGAATTGGAGAGTACCAGGGGCGAAGGTGCCACCTTCCGGCTGAAGCTGCCGCTCACTTTCGAAACCGGCACGGTGTGACCTGAGGGGACGATACGCGTTCAATACGAAGATAGAATATAATACGGAAAAAAGGTGGGGGCCTGCGCCCGGATAAACGGTTTCGAAAGGCGGCTTAAACCCGCCGCCAACTGGCTCTAAGCCCGGACCCGGCCCGTCTTTAAACAAGGGGTTCGGGTTTGTTCACCAATGTTGTGCCTTTCATGCGGCATCGACCTTGGGTCCGGTCTAAGACCCCGTAGGCGGCTCAGACAGTCAGCCGCTGTTCTAAACCGCTCATCCGGGCTCCGGCGCATCATTTTCATGCACCGTGGTGGCACGTAGGGCCGTGAGTGTTTACTACTGCTCGATACGGGGAGAAACCTTCGAAGGAGAAAAGCATATGGCGACGGAGTCGAGATTGAAAGGCAAGCGCATCCTGGCCGTGGACGACGAAGAGGACATACTCGAGACAATCGAAGACATCCTGGACGGGGCGGTC
>JAQAZR010000090.1:0-5915 GCA_032127235.1 Deltaproteobacteria bacterium | reverse complement strand
GCCGATCACCCGGGGCGGGTGACCATGCAAACCAGAATCGGCGGCAACCGCATCGTGGACATGTTGACCGGCGAGCAATTGCCGCGAATCTGTTGAGGCAGCACGCCGGTTCGGTCACTTGGCTTTGAATCTCAGTTTTTTTCGGTTTGACAATTAACTGTTATCTCAGTAAAAGTTTGTTTCCAGGACCACATCTTTGCGCTCGCACCTGCCGACAAACCACAAACAGGGTGACTCTTGGTTATGCGAAGCAGGATCGCCAAACTTCTCTCTCCAAGCGGCTATCTGGAATGGACTGTTAGACGACCTGCGGTTGTCATCGGGGTAGTCCTGGCGGTCTCCGTCTTTTTTGCCTGGCAAATCCCCCACCTATCCTTCAAGACGTCCATTTATGACCTCGAGATCGAAGATCTTCCCGAAACCGTCCGCTACCAGGACTTTAAGAAACTCTTTGGTTCAGATGAGATCATCCGCATCGTCGTCAAGGCCGACAACGTATTTGAGACTGCAACGTTTGCCAAAATCGGCGAACTCGCCGAAGCCGTTTCGAAAATTGAGGGTGTGCGCCGGGTCGTCAGCCTACCGGGGATCAAACAGGCGGTCGATCTTTCCGGAAAGTGGGGCCTGGATAAATTTGTCGCGGTCGTCTCTTATGTGCGTCTTTTCAATAAAAATCTCTTTTCGGACGATCGCAAAACAACGGCCTTGACCCTGGTGCTGAAATCCGACAGCGACCCGGATCGGATCATTCCGCAAGTGGAGCGGCTCATTTCGACGGCGGGAAAAGACTTATCAATCTATCAAGTCGGCATGCCGCTGATTTCCCGAGCCCTCGTCAGGTTCACCGAGAAAGATTTTTTCCGGCTGCCGCCGATTACCTTTCTTTTGATAGCCGTTATCCTCTTTTTCATCTTCCGGAAAGTTCAATTTATTCTCATCCCCCTTGTTTGCGTTTCTCTGGTGCTGGTCTGGACATTCGGCTTGATGGCCTTGTTAAAGATTCCGCTGTCCATGCTCACCATGATCGTTCCGGTATTTCTCATCGCCGTCGGAACGGCGTACTGTCTTCATATCGTCTCGGAATATCTGACATGCATTCGCGAGGCCGATTCACCGCAAGCCGCATCGAAAGCGACGTTCACGAACATTTCGTTTCCAACGGCCTTGGCGGTGTTGACGACCATCATCGGTCTCGGGTCTCTTCTGGTCAACCGCATCCCGACGATCCGTGAGTTTGCCTTATTTTCCTGCTTCGGCATGTTCAGCCTGCTGGTGATCACCCTCGGGGTTCTTCCGGCCGCCCTGGCACTCATCCCGCTGCCCTTAGAGAAGCGATACCAGGAAAAAAGGGCGCCCGATTTCTTCGACCGGTTCATCGAAAGCGTCATTCACATCGACCTGAACAAACAAAAAATTGCCCTTCCTATCCTGGGCGCTATCGTGGTGGTCTGTGCGATCGGGATCCTGCGCATTCGCGTCGAGACCAATCCGATTGGCTATTTCAAATCAGAGACGCCGGTCATTCAACACTTTCACGACATCTACCGGGATCTGTCGGGGAGCTTTCCGATAAACGTCGTCGTGGAGAGCAAGGACAACGACTACTTCGAAGATCCCCAACACGTTGCCGATATCGCTCGTTTGCAGGAATTTCTGGTGACCCTTCCCGGTGTCGATAAAACCATATCTTTCGCCGATTACATGAAGCTGGTGAATTATGTTCTCAATGAATTCGATCCCAAGTTCTACGCCCTGCCCGAAGAAGGGTTCGAATCCCGAATGGTGATCAACAACTACACGACCATACTCGGTCAGGACATGTTCGACCGTTTCATGAGCCCGAACCTGTCCAAGACGAACATCGTTCTGCTGACCCACCTGTCGAGTTCACGGGAGTTTTTAAGAACCCGAGACAAAATAATCGCTCATATGCGGCAGAGTTTCGCCGAAGATCTGTCGTGGGACGTCACAGGGTTTGGAATCGTTATTTCCGCCAGCAGTCAGCATTTGACCAATGGTCAGGTCAAGAGCCTTTCACTGACGATGATTCTGATTTTCACCATCATGTTTGTTCTCTTTCTATCGGTTAAAGTGGGCGCGATCGCCATTTTACCGAACCTGTTTCCGATCGTGGTCAACTTCGGCATCATGGGGTGGCTCGGCATCGAACTGTCCATGGTGACGAGCCTCATCGCCAGCATTGCCATCGGTCTGGCGGTCGACGATACCATACACTATTTGTTCAGATACAACCGCGAATTTAGAAAAGACCTCGATGACAAGCGGGCCGTAAGAGACACCCTCAAGCAGATTGGAAGGCCGATTGTCTTTACGACCCTGACCATCTGCGTGGGCTTTTCGATCCTGATGTTCTCCAGTTTCAAACCGACGGCCGTCTTCGGCATCATGATGACGATCACATTGCTGGCAGCCCTTGTCGGCGATCTCATTCTGCTCCCTTCGCTGATGCAGCACGTCGAACTGGTCACCTTGTGGGACCTCGTGCGCTTGAAGCTCGGCCAGGAACCCGCAACGGGTATTCCACTTTTCAAAAATTTTTCCCGCACCGAGATCCACTACCTCATCATGGCCGGCTCTCTAAAAAGTGTTGAGAGCGGCGAGGTCCTTTTTCACAAGGGGGAACCCAGCGATTCGATGTACACGATTATCTCGGGGACAATGGATGTTATCGATACCACTATCGAACGAGACGCCTGTCTGGATTCAGGCAGCCAACGGCTGATCACCCGGATGAAAGCCGGAGATGTTCTGGGAGAAATGGGTCTCCTGCGCTCTGCTCCGAGATCGGCGACCGTCGTGGCCTGCGAACCGGTTGAACTTCTTCCGATCAATTGGAAGATGATCAAACGGCTGCAGTGGCTGTATCCGCCCACGGCCCGCAAATTCATGACCAATCTCTTGACGATTCTCTGCGGTCGGGTCGAAAGGCTCACCACTTGCTTGTCGGACGTCAAGGTTATGGACGATGCCACCGGGTTGAGCAACCGGCAAAGCTTCACCAGCCAGATAAACAAGGAAATCCAGCGCGCCCGAAGATATCAGACCCACCTGTCGCTCGGCCTTATGAAGATCGAGTTCGACAACGCCGATACCCGCTTGGCTTTATGGCAAAAAGAGAACATCATGCAATCCGTCAGTGACACGCTGACCCGAAATGTTCGCAGCTGCGATCTGCTGGGGCGGTGTGACCCGCAAATCTTCGGATTGCTGTTTCCACAAACCGCGGTTGAAAAGGCCCGGATGATATGCAATCGGTTGCGGTTCCTGTTGCAGGCTCGCCGCGATGCCAACGACGGGATTCAGCTCAAGATCGCTTTTGGGGTCTCCGAACTTTCTCCCGAAAAGCAAGAAACCGCTCCGGCCCTGCTCGAGCGGACCGCCGGATTGCTCGAGCAAACAACACAATCATCTTGATTAACAGAAAAATGATTAAGGTTGTTATGATTGAAGGGTTTAAAGTCTTTCAGCGGCACCGCATCGAGACCGGCCGGCGGTTTTTTGTCGCACTCATCGCCTTGCTGTGCTTGATGCCCGCCGGTTGTACTGCCCGCAGGGAAACTGTCTTCACCGGACGGACCATGGGCACCACCTACAGCGTCAAGCTGGTGACCGATTACCTTCAACCGGTTTCCGGCCTGCAGTCGCAGATCGACAGACGACTGGATGACATCAATCAGAGCATGTCCACCTACAGGGACGACAGTGAAATCAGTCGCTTCAACCGCCTGGCGACTGCCGGTGAGAAATTCCGGGTGTCACCCGATTTCATGCGGGTCATGCAGATGGCCAAAAAAGTTTTCACAATCACCGACGGTGCGTGGGACGGGACGGTAAAGCCGTTGGTCGATCTCTGGGGCTTCGGGCCAGAAGGAAAAAGGGTGGTTTTGCCGCCGCCGGCGGCGGTACGGCAGAGGCTGCAGGCCGTCGGATTCGATACCATTCAGATCGTTGACGATCGGTACCTGGTCAAGCGCAAAGCCTCCGTGATCCTCGATCTCGCCTCGATTGCCAAAGGATACGGCGTTGATCAGATTGCCGCGCTTCTCAGAGACAGCGGCTTCAAGAATTTTCTGGTGGAAATCGGCGGCGAGGTGTACGCCGCCGGGCACCGTAAAGACGGTCTTGCCTGGCGGGTCGGCATCAATACCCCGAGAAAAGAGGCATCGCTGGACCAGGTTTACAAGGTCGTCAACCTGACGGATGGGGCCATGGCCACCAGCGGAGACTATCGCAACTTTTTCGAAATCGACCAAAAACGCTATTCCCACGTGATCGATCCGCGCAGTGGTTATCCAGTGGCGAACGGGGTCGTCAGCGCATCGGTTCTATCCGCCGATTGCACTTTTGCCGACGGCCTGGCAACGGCGCTGATTGTCATGGGACCGGATAAAGGGATCGAACTGGTCAACCGGCTCGAAGGGGTGGACTGCCTGATTGTGGTGATGCAGGCCGACGGAACGCTGATCGACCATTATTCAAAGTCTTTTCAAGCGGCCAATTGAAAGAAACCGTGGTAAAACCAGTGCTTGACAATCATGGCCCAGTCCAGTAGGGTTTCCCCCCAAAATCCATTTAATTAAAGAGCTTACGCAACGCAAACCTCTTCGCGCGCCCCCCCGGCGGCACCGGGGCTACGGTCATGCCAAGGGCTAACCAAGGGATATCAGGAAGAAAGGAAAAAGAAGTGGAAATTGTGGTCTTGTTGAAACAGGTTCCTGCGACCGAGTCGATGATCGGCATTGCCGAAGACGGCGTGTCGATTAAAACGGCCGACCTGAAATGGGTCATCAGCCCTTATGACGAATTCGCGGTTGAAGAGGCGCTGCGAATCAAGGAAGCCCATGGCGGAAAGGTCACCATTCTCACCGTCGGACCGGATAAAGCCACCGAGGCGATTCGAACGGCCCTGGCCATGGGTGCCGACGAAGGCATTTTGATCAATGACCCCGCAGCCCTCAAGTGCGACGGGTTGGGAGTTGCGCGGATCCTTGCGGCGGCTTTAAAAAAGATTCCCTACGATATCGTCATTGCCGGACAACGGGCCGTTGATGACGACAACTATCTGGTGGGCACCGCCGTTGCCGAGTTGCTGGGAATCCCCAACATATCAGTGGTCAACAAGCAGGAGATCAGCGACGGTAAGATCAGGTGCCGACGAACGATCGAGGGGGGCGTGGTGGTGATCGAGGCGCCGCTGCCGGCTCTTTTTACCACCCAGCGGGGGCTGAACGAACCGCGTTACGCCTCCTTGCCGGGGATCATGAAAGCCAAGAAGAAACCGCTGGCCACCAAAACTCTCGCCGACATCGGCCTGGATGCGGCGGCTCTGGGGGAGCCGAAAACAAAGCTCGTTTCCCTGCAACTGCCGCCTGAAAGAAAAGGCGGTCGCATGGTCGAAGGTGAAACCGCAGCCGAGAAAGCGGCGACGTTGGTGCGGTTGCTGGCGGAAGAGGCCAAAGTCCTTTGAGTGCCCCGCCATAAACGGCATATTTCGGTCCAGGCCGGCGTTCTCGTTTTTTGCAATCCTCGATCACGCCAAGGCGTGACTGCTACGCCTCCGGTTGCAAAAACACTGCGGCCTTGGCCTGAACCGAAATCTACCATTTATAAATTTTTTGGAAAAAAATTTATGGGGAGAAAAATATGAGCGTTTTAGCCATTGCAGAGCAAAGAGACGGACATTTTAGAAAAGTCACCTACGAAGCCTTGAGTGAAGGCCGGCGGATTGCGGATGGCTTGGGCACCGACCTGGCCGCGCTGGTGATCGGTTCAGGTGTCGAGACCGCTGCCGGTGAACTCGGAAAATACGGGGCCGACAAAATCATCGTGGCAGACCATCTGCGCCTGGCGGAATATCTGACCGACGTGTATACCACCGTTGTTGCCGGCGTGAT
>JAQAZR010000089.1:0-4299 GCA_032127235.1 Deltaproteobacteria bacterium | reverse complement strand
AATGTTCAGGGCGTGAAACACGGTGACCTCCGTGTCGAAACCCTGCGCTAGGCCGGTGGCGTAATCGAGGACCGGTTGCGAGAACTTCGAAAAATCGACCGCGCACAGGATGTTGTTCACCTTAAAGTCCATCGGGCGGTTTTCTCCGATATCGGCTTGATGGTTGACGGCTGTTCATCCCGACTCAGGTCTCCCGACCGGGAGTCGGTATATCGATCGCTGCGGCAGGCGTGTCCGACGGGCGTGCTCAAGGTCGGTCGAGAGGGCGAGGAACAGGTGAAATAGTTAAACCGATCGGTTACGGTTAACGTGTCACATTCATTAAACCTCTGTGAGCACCGGCCGGCAGATCTCCGAACGGATGCGACTGCATTGACAACCTTGCCGGATTTTTTCAACGGCGGCCGCCATCTGCAGCGGTGCGGTCTTAACGGTACGGGTGAACCTCATGCCGCCTCCCCGCGGTCCGGATGCCATTTCCGGATCTGAATGTAATCAGGAAAAGCGTGCGGTTTGTAGACCGATTTCCCGAGCAGCACGCGCAGGCACTCCTGAATATTTTCCGACATGGTGGGATGGGGGTGCACCGATTTGAGAACGTCGTTTATGCCTTTTTCCTGGTCCATCAGCAGGGCAATCGACATGATCGTCGTCGATGCCTGGGGTCCGGCGGCGCGCATGCCCAGGAGCATTTGCCGGTCGTCGTCGCTGACGATGATTTTAACGAAGCCGTCGGTGGCCTGCATGGCGATGGCGCGGGTCACCAAGGCGTTGGAATAGACCGCAACGCGGTAGGGAATCTTCTTTTTACGACAGGTCTGCTCGTTGAGACCGACCGCTGCCACCGCCGGTTTGAAGAACATGACGGTGGACATGTTGCTGTACCTGAGCGGCCACCTGATGGCGTTGAACATGTGTTTCACGGCGTAACGGGCTTCGGTTTCGGCGATGTTCACCAGGGCCGGATGGCGGGTCACGTCTCCGGCGGCGTAGATGTTGTCTTTGACGAGGCAGTTCTCGTCGCAGGCGAGAAAGCCTATGTCATCTGTCGTCAGCCCGATCCGGTCGAGATTTAAACCGGCCAGATTGGGCGTGCGCCCGATGGAGATGAGGGCCGCGTCGGCTTCGACCACCTCCGAGTGGCCGTCGTCGAAATCGAGGATCACTTCGAGGTGATCGGGCCTGGTGTTGATAGACCGCAGAATGGCGGAATGAAAGATGTCGACGTTGTTTTTCTTGAGGTTTGTACTGACGAACCGGCTGATGTCCGCATCTTCGAAGGGGATGATCCTTTCCAGGTGATCGACCAGGAAAACCTTGGTCTGATCGAAGTTGGAAAAGATCGTGGCATACTCGCAGCCGACGATTCCGGCACCGATGATCACCAGTCTTTTAGGGAACTCCTTGAGGTTCAGGATGCCGTCGGAATTCAGGATCCGCTTCTGATCGACCGTGATGTGAGGGAAATCCCGCGGTTTGGAACCGGTGCAGATCAGGAAGAAGTCGGCCCTGATTTCTTCCTTGCCGCCGTCTCCATTCGTCACCTCGACGCACTCACGTGAAAGAAAGGTTCCATAGCCGCGCTTGAAGGTGATCGACCCGGGACCCTTCCAGCGCAGGGGGGAATAGGTCTCGAGCTGGGAGAGCATCTGGTACTGCTTTTCCTTGACGGCCTGGATCACGGTGTTGCGCACTGCGGCATAGTCGACGATCAATCCGGCGCTCCGGTATCCCCGGTCGACCTTGGCCGCGATGTCGTAGTCCTTGGCCAGCTCCCACATGGTTTTCGAGGAAAGCGCGCCCCACATCACCCCGGTGCCGCCGATCTCGTCGGCCTCGACGATACAGACATGCTTTCCCAGGTCCAGTGCACGAATCGCTCCGGCAAAACCTGCCGGGCCGCCGCCGATGATGCAAAGATCGAATTTATCCGACATGCTGTACCGCCTTCCGGGAGGATTGGCTGAGAGGGACAAGGACCTAAGGGCCTTTTTGCGGCATTATAGGCAATAGTGTCCGGCAGGTCAATAGAGCCGCTGATGCATCAGAAATTCCTGGTGAAAATAAGAATCCCATATATTGTGTTGATTTTAGGCTGACGGCTGTCATAAGAACAGATGCGGGCAAAGGATAGCGACGGGGCACATGCACCGTTGTCCGGTGACGGCCGCCGGCCGATCGACCATCAACATTTGTCTGACGGCACCTACAAACCGAATTATAAAGGAGACTGTGAACGATGGGACAGAAGATCTTGATTGCATTCGATGATTCCGAAAATGCATTGCGGGCCGTGCAGTACGTTGCCCGGACATTCTCTCCGGACAACCACGTCACCCTTTTCAGCGTACTCCAGGATACGGCCGCTCTTTGCGACATGAACAGTCCGGAGTTGACGCCCTATTTCAAGTCCCAGCAGCAAGCCTTCTGCGCTCTGGAGGACAAGAAAAAGGACTTGGTGTCCACGGCCCTGGCCAAAGCCGCCGAAATCTTGCGGCAGGCGGGTTTCGAGGTCGAAAATATCGCGATCAAGACCGAACCGAAGAAAAAGGGGATTGCCCGGGACATCGCCGAGGAGGCGCGTTCAGGCTACGACCTGGTGGTCCTGGGCCGCCGCGGCATTTCCAGTATCAAAGACTTTTTTTTGGGGAGCATCTCGCAGAAAGTGCTGTCTCTGGCGCAGGAGTCTGCCACTCTCATCGTCAGTTAGCCGGTTGAGTCGCTTGAGTCCGTTGAGTCGGTTGAGTCCGTTGGGCCGGAAAATAAGAAATAGGTTCCAGGCACAAGGCTAAGGGCGCAAGGCTCAAAGCTGAAAGCTCAAAGGTGAAAGGAAAGAAAGACTGATCGGTTGACCCGTTCATACGGGTGGGCGATTTTGTTGGGCGAAGTTTGAGGTCGTTGAAAAATCCTCGTCCGAATTCTGAGGAGTTGTACTGTAACTGATTGAATATTATTATATCGGATCGTTTTCCGGTCTGGTGCCGTCGCGGTCAAATGGAATGGTCAGTGAGTAGATGCCGTCTTCGAGTTTTGCTTTGATGGTGAGTCCGCTCTTTTCGAACACTTTCATCATGGCGTTGTTCGTCGCCAGCACATCGGCGGTAAAACCCTGTAGACCTCGCTCGCCGGCTAGCCGCACCAGCATTTTGACCATGTAGGTCCCGATGCCAAGGCCCTGATACGCCTCGTCTACCACGAAGGCGACGTCGGCATACGGGCGGTGCGGGTCGCGGACAAAGCGGGCTTCTGCGATGATACGACCCGCACCGGTTTCGCCGACCAACCCGACAATCGACAGCGTTCGGCTGTAGTCCACGTTGACGTATTTCTGCATTTTGGAGTGCGGCATGGTCTTGACGGGCGTGAAATAGCGATAGTAGACCGCTTCGTCGGAAAACCGGTAGAAAAGCCGCCGCATGCCTTCTTCGTCCGACGGCTTGATCGCCCGGAAACGGACCTCGACACCGCCTTTGAAGTGCTGTCGGCTTTGAAGGTGGGCGGGATAGAGGTGGGCGGATTCGGCGAGAAAGATCTGGTCTGGATACAGCACGTTTAACTTTTTGGCGGTATCGATCAGAGCCTGCCGATCTTCGGGGTGCGCAATTTCGATCAAGGCCTGGGCCCGCTCCCGCACGGTTCGGCCGCTCAGGCTGGCAACGCCGTACTCCGTTACCACCATGTCCACCGATTCCCTGACGTTCAACTGGTTGGGGTATTCGTCCACCGTCGCGCGGATGTTGGCCTCGCCGCGCAAGTTGCGGCTCGGCAGGGCGAACAGGCAAACTCCCCCGGCCGATATCTCGGCACCATGCATCAAATCCATTACATCACCGGGACCGGCCGTGACGTTGCCCTTGCCGACATGCATGACGATACGGCCGGAAAGATCGACTTTGCGGGCCGGTAGGATTCCCACAAAGCGCGGGTTCAGGCCGATCTGTTTCGGCGAGAAAACCTTGTCCAGTTGCTGAAATTCGACCAGCGGGTTGTAATCGAGCCAGGCCATCAATTCGGGTGTTCCAAAGGCATATGAGGTGAGGGACTTGCCGCGGAAGATCTCTTTGTGCCGGTTGGTTACGGCACCGCTTTTGACCAGGTCCATTGCGGCATCGGTGAAAAACGGCGAGTGCAGTCCGAGGTGACGTTTGTGCATCAGGCGCCGGCCGAGGGCCTCATACAGAGGTCCGATCGAAAAGGCGAGGCAGCTGCCGTCTTCGATCACCGCGGCGACATGGGCCGCCACCCGGTCGAAAACATCGTCAGCGGGCCAGCGGGGAAAATAGATCGGCGCTTCGGTGG
>JAQAZR010000088.1:0-2606 GCA_032127235.1 Deltaproteobacteria bacterium | reverse complement strand
CCCAGCATGTTGATATCGGTCAGTGCGTCTACCGCCACTTTGAGCAAGCCATTTCTTTGAGCGATCAAATTCAGCTTGCCTTCTTTAGGTTTACCCTCAAACCCGACACCTGCTCCACAGAAGGCTTTTGCCAAAGCCATCGCGGCATCGTTTTCGTGCAGGTGGTTTTCATCTATTTCCAGGACAAAAATGTGCTCTTTCCCCAGGCGTTGGAAATGGCAGATATCAGCGGATTCGATGCGGTGTCCTTTCTTGAAAGCCCGGCCTTTGAATTCGTCTTTGCGGATTTCCGTTACGTCATGACCCAAAACCAGCCCGATCGCGTCCTCGATTTTGACGGTTTTGTACATGCTTCGATCCTTTTAATATTTTCTTACCCCAGGCTCAGAGGTCGCAGAGACGCGGTTTCTTTTTTAATTCTTCTAAATACAGTATCGTATTTGCGAATATAAGCACTAAATTCCCTTTACCGCCGCATTCGGGTAGATGTTCCATTCATAATAATTTTTTCCCTGGCATGACCAGCAGGTCTCTCCTTGGGCTGAAGCAAATGCTTCGGCACATGCGGGGCAGACGTTGATTCCCGATTTCTTTCGGCGCTGATAATAAGCGGTAACATAAATGGCTTGTGACGACAATACCGAGCGTCCGGCTGACAGAATGGTTTCAAGGAGTACGTCCAAAGGGAGCTCTTTTTTAGGAACGAGACGCATAAACCATTTATACAAATTGGGGAACCGTCGGGCTTTGACCAAATCGAACCAAACGCGATACCCGCTTCTTTCTCTGCGGTCGTACAGACTCAAGGCGAACTTGTCCCAGTCGAGAATCTTCATCCACCCGTTGCCAACCGTGCAGGGGGTAAACAGTTGAATCGCATCCGGCAAGCAGTGGCGTGTCTCCACGATGGCGTCCGCTTCCGTGTCAATGCCGATCAATTCTTGGGCCAGGTCCACCATGAACAGCCCCAATACGAGACCCGGTGCTTTCCAGCCGTGAAATTTTTCAATCATGCGCAGACATTTTGTCAGATCACGGCCGCACAGTTGTTGCTCGAGCGTTGCTGCGTTCATACCATCACCTTATAATTGACCGGCTTCTTCAATCTGCTGAATGGTTTCCCCGCACCGATATTCAAGAATTAGAAATCGCGTCTTTGACACTCACCGGTGTCTGTCGGTTCAAGACGGCAATCAGCATGACAGACAAAATCGACAGCCCTATAAACACGCCGAATCCCTGAGCGTATCCCGCCGCCCCGTTGATCTTAACGAAAAGCCCCATCAAAGGCGGGATCACGAAGCCGCCGAACGCACCGAGCCCTCCGACAATGCCTGCCGCTCCCCCGACTGCCGCCGGGCTGTATTTCGGGACCAGTTTAAAAACGGCTGCGTTGGCAAAGCCCATTCCCAGCGCGAGAATCACCTCGCCGGTGATGGCCATGCCGATTGATCCGCCAGCCAGCATCATCAGTAGCGCACCGATACCCACGATGATGAAGGACACCAGCGTGACGCGCTCTCCACCCAGCCGGTCGGATGTAAATCCACCCAGCACCCTGAGCAGGCTGGCCGAAAGAGAGTACAACGCCGTCAACCCGCCGGCCTTGACCAGGCTCATGGCGAAAAGCTCGGCCCAGTAAGTGGGCAACCAGACCGTCAAGGCGATAAAACCACCGAATGAAACAAAGTACAAGCATGTCAAAATCCAGGTGCGCCAATCCGAAGCGGCTTTTCGAAGCGACTGCATCGCCGTCCCGGAGGGAACGAGCTCTTCACCGCAAGCCAAGAGCAAGGCATCCGGATCGATGTCAATTCCCATTTCACGGTATTGAAAATAAGGGGCATCCTTCATGAACACTTTCACCAGGACCACCAGGACAAAGATCAAACCGAACCACAGCACATAAGAAATCGTAAATCCCAGGGACACCACAAGAAACGGCAGCAGCAGGGCAAACATGCCGGGCGCCAGATTACCCAGTCCGGCGTAAATGGCCAGTGCCGATCCCTGTTTTTTTTGCGGATACCAGTAAGACACCGAGGGAATGCCCACCGAAAAAACCGCGATGCCGCAACCACAGAGAACGCCAAATAACAGAAACAACGGATATTGGGTGGGAAAGGGCACCGGATACATCCAAAACATCAGGGTGATCCCGGCAATACCGGCGGCCGCTAAGGCCAGTAGAATCAGGATCGGCTTTTTGCCTCCCGTGCGATCGACCATGGCGCCAAAAGGGATTCTGAGCAAAGAGCCGCTCAGGGCCGGACTCGCTGCCAGCAGTCCCATCAAAAGCGGGCTCAAGGCCAGGTTTACCTTCAGCTTGGAGACGATCGGGCCGAAGGCGGAGACGCCGGCGAATCCGCCGAAAAAAGCCAACGTGGTCCAAAAAAGGGCTGCACCCCGACTCGATTGTGCATAACAGACATTTTCATCATTCATGTCAGCCTTCCTCTCTGCCAGGCTTCAGGTATTCGGCTCTCAGGTCTCCGGGAGTCCTCTCAGGGTGGCGCCGAAACACGATCGGCCGCCGGATGAAGTAAAAAACCGGTACGCTCCAGATGTGCACCAACCGGCTGAAGGGCGAAAACCCGAGCAATGCC
>JAQAZR010000087.1:0-7343 GCA_032127235.1 Deltaproteobacteria bacterium | reverse complement strand
GATGGATGTCTGGAGGCGAGATAAGATTCAGAAAGAGTCCTACGAACAGATTGTCGCATATTTCAACGCACTGCTAAGAGGTCTTTTGGATTAAGCATCCCTTCATGCGCCGATATCACCAAAGCCAAGCAGGGCGCGCTGCTCACTCCATTCCGCCGGGAAAGACCGGGTCAATCTGGCCAGCGAAAGCCTGTCCGGCTCCTCGCCGTTGATGATGGCCTCAACAATGTCCGGGGCCAGTGTGGTAGAAGCCGTTCCGCTCCAGACACTGGCAAAAGGCGTGTCTTTATTGAATGACCTTTGATTGAAACTTATTGAACTTGCCAGTGAAGACTGTGACCGAATCAGTGGATACAGCACCGCACATAGAATGTTGGTTGGCTTCGGTACGGGAAGGTCTCCTGGGCGCTGCCGAAAGTACTGCGCATTGGCATCTGCGGGTTAAAGGAACTTTACTTTGGAAAAGCCGGCGTCAATCAATTTTGCTTCGAAAGCATCAGGCTCGAAGTAACTCACCCAAGGCTCGCCATGGCTTGCGGTTCGCAGAGCAAGTGGCGAAGGAGTGTCGCCCGTCGGAGGCGCGAATGTCAGCACAATCTCGCTGCCCGCCGGAAAACTTGCGACACACCGGAGCACAGCATCGATGGCGTCTTCTTTGAGGTACATTGTCACGCCCAGCCAGGAGAAGAAGGCGGGCTCGTCCATCTTGACATTATACCTATGTAGGCCAAGATATAACGATTCGTGTTCGAAGTCGATTTCGGCGAAGGCAGCGTTCTTAGGCATTGTGAGGCCTGCTGCGGTCAGATGGGATCGTTTCATAGCCTGCGTCCCCGGATGGTCGACTTCGAAAATTTTCAATGCCTGCGCCCAGCGAGGTTGCCTGAGTACAAAGGTGTAGAGGCCTGCCCCGAGTATGACATACTGTGTAATTCCGCGAAGAACGGCAGCAGCGAGCCGGTCCTCGGCAAACCGCGAACGCAGAACCACATGGGCGCGCAGTGCAACCATTTCGGGCGTTCGATAGTCATCCGCTCTATCTTTAATCCGTTGCAAGGCAACCGGTCCAAGCAGCGTCAATATTGACGGATCATCAAGGATCCGCGGCTGTGTTTCAAGCAACTGATGCGCGGCTAGCAGGTATGCGGTTCCTATTGCCGTGCGACTTACTTTATGATCGCACACTGTGTGAAGTCCCGTTTAGCAGGTTAAATAGGGCGGGCTATTACATTGCAGCTGGTTCGGTGATATGTCGGAAGCTATCTTTAGTATATCGATATATTTAACGCGTGCGCCTTCTTTAAAATCATAACTATTTGAAATAATTTAAATTTGTCAGATACAGCCTGGCTATACCAGCTTATAGTTTATTATCTCAACTGTTCGATCCCCACCCTGTTCGTCGACAAGGTAAAGCGTGTCGCCTTCCTTGCGGATTTCACCGCCTGCCGCCAGAACCCTTGTCCAGCCGGATCTTGGGGTTGGCTGGGGTAGCTTATCGATGAGAACTGTCTTTTCCTTTTTCTTGGTCTGAACCTTTAAGGGCTTTTGCCGGGTAGCCGCCAGCTTTTTTTCGTCTGTTTTGGTTGGAGCCTTGGTCAGCCGATTGTCCAGAGCTTTGGCGAGCGGGGTGACGTCTACGGGGTTAAGGCCAACGCTACTGACGGATATCTGCAGGTTGCCACGGGTAAATATCACCACCTCGATGTCATTGGTAGGTGCCTGCCCCACGTGTTGTATGTCTCCAATACCGGCCGTTTTTCCTTTTCCGCGCGGGATGTCGGAACGAATGGAGTGCATCAGCTGGCCGTGATGATACTGCAGGGCATGGCGCCAATAGTTGGTTTCAATCACACGAACCTGAACAAGTTCTTCCCCCTCGCTGGCCTTGCGTTTCCACATATGTACCTTTTCGGACTGATCGGGCGAATGGCTTACAAACGAGGTTTTGATCAGCTCCCATCCGGCGAACTCCGTGCCTTTCATGCCGAAGTTGTGGATATAAAGACGCCGGCCAAGTTCTGTCTCCTGCTCCCAGGCTTTTTGATTATATTTGGATTCCATTGTGTGTCAATTATTTAGCAGAGAGAACGTCCATCATCTTTTGCCCTCGATTATGGCAGGCGCCCTTCCGTGTAAGATAGGCACAAATCATGGCGGCTGCCGAACGCGGATCCCCGAGCAGCTTCATCCGATCGTGTTCTTGACGATTCCGATCAGCTTCTCGGGATCAAAGGGTTTGGCGATAAAAGCGATTGCGTCCTTGACGGCATGGTCTCCGTCGATGCCGCTGATGACGATGATAGGGATATCTTTCAGGTCCTTCTCCTTCCTGAGCTTGCGATAAAACCGGGGGCCCCATTCATCGGGCAGCTGCAGATCCAGGGTGATCAGGTCCGGCTTTTCCTGTCTCACCAGCTCGAGGGCTTCGGAAGTGCTCGATGCGGTGCAGGTGGCGTAGCCGTTGTCGCTGAAAACGGCCTGAAGGTATCGCACCACCGTGGGGTCGTCGTCGATAATCATGATTTTTTTCGGCATCTTGAATCCCTCCTTCCAGTATCCGTTTTAATCCATTTATATGCGATCGGCTCCTCGCAGTCAACAACATCTATTCTGCCCTCCGGGCCGACCGTACGATCAACGCCGGCAATTTGTCATGGTTTAACCGAGGAATTCACCATGGGGATTCGCGAACGAGCCGCCAAACGAAAAGCACGCATTGTTGCTTATCGGACCCAATCGTTCAAGGATGCCGAAGCCTGGGATCTGGCGTTCTGGCAAAATCAGACACCGCAGCAACGCCTTTTCGCACTGGTCGCCATCCGCAAAGACATTGCAAAAGTCCGGAAAGCCCGTCGGCCAACCGGTATGAATGTGTTCGAGGATTGAAGCATGGATGCGGTTCAGGACTTCGAAGACATAAAGTGTTTTTTAGACATCCCTGGGACGGAACAGCACAGTGAAGTGAAGGTTTCTTATTCCAAAGCGTTCCAGGGGGATGATCACAGTGTGGTTTTGAACAAGACCTGGCGGGAACGCGACAGATACCGGCACCTCCCCGGAAATGGCACCTTGTCCCGCACAGCGATAGCATTCATAGAACCCGACACTTCCATACCCTCGACATGTCGGGCAAACAGCCCGAACCGGAACCATTACCTCGGCGTTACCGCCGCGAATCGCCTGTTCCCTGGTCAGGGGAACTTCAAGCGTGAGATGACGGATCATTCCAGATTTGGGTTGATCAACGCCGGAAAAATTGTCCCACAACCAATCGAAAATCTCGCCGAAAGACGGCGAAACGGTTTGAAAGGAGCGCACGGGAGAAATTTCGCCAATATTGCCCGGCCCCCCTTCTGGAATCAAGGGTTCCGGTTCAGGGTAAGGAGTGTGGTATTTCGTCCTCTTAATCACCACATCTGCAAGAGACTTTTCGTAAGCTCTGCGTCTGACTGGATCTCCAAGAACCGCGTAGGCCTCCTGGATCTGCCGGAAGGGCTCGCTACCGCCGGCATAGTGATCCGGGTGAAATTCCTTGGCCAATCGGCGATAGGCTGATCGGACTTCTTCAGGTGTTGCGCCTGACGTCACCTCAAGGATGGCGAAATAGCTTCTTGCCATGCAGAAACCTGACGATTTCCGGTGAGCGTATAATCCGACTTGAGGGCGAAAACGCCAAGTATCACCGTAGGGAGCGGGAGGCCGGTAAGCTCTCAAGGGTGATTGGGCTGGGGTACTTTCTTTATTTTTTGGATGTCGTAGCCCTCGGATTTTAAAAAATCCAAAATGCGGGCGTAATCGGTGTCCGGTATTTTCGGCGTTCTTGCCATTATCCACACATAGTCCCTTTTGGTCCTGCCGATAACGGTTTGCGAATAATTTTCGTCGAGATAGATTATTCGGTACTCCGCCTTGAAGGGCCAGATAAATTGCATTCCCCACACGGCATTGGAGGACTTGTCTTGAAGAAAGCCCCGGGGAGTGTAAACTTTAAGCGGGCCGTCGGGAGCATCCTTGTTGAAGGTAAAGGTGGTATCAATGGTGCCGTCTTCGGCAAGACGATAAGACTCGACTGCGTTATGCGCTCCTTTTTCAATATACGTGGGAATGTTGGCTATCACGTACCAGTCTCCCATAAACCGCTCGAGATCCACCGATTTAACTGTGTGTATGGGTTTGCCGGAAAGTGTGCAACTTTGAAACATCAAGCAGAGCAACAGCCACATACGAAAATTCGAAAATCTCACAATCCTCCTCCATCCACATCAATTTAAGGTCTGTTTACCCCCACCTGCCGGTTGAATGAGGAAGCGGGGGTCGCCGTGCTGTCCAAAGGCAAGCGTCTGTGCAAATGTTCTTGTCGATAGTTAAAACTATCCTCCAGAGGATGTCGCACATAGTGTCTATGGATCAACCTTCCCAGTGTTCCAAATTTCAAACTGTAGCGAACAACATCAAGCATTTCCACACCGTCGCTTTTCGGGGTGAAGCCGTGATGATGTTGCCAGAAGCGATACGACCAGAAACGCTGCTCGTCGACAAAAAAATACTAATCATCACCTCATGGATGTAAAGCGTCCACAAAGCCGCAAAAAAAGGACGGCGGACAGAAATAAAACAACCGGCGGCAACACCGGCTTTGAAACGCCCAGTCCGGTGGCCCGAAAAGTGGTAACGAATCCAAAGCGCTTTACAGTCTGTAAAAGAAATCGACAGCCGCTCCCGGGGTCCACTCCGGCGGGATTCGGTATAATATTTAGGTTGTGATGACGAATCGGGCAGTTGGCGTAGTGTGGTCATCGCCCAAAGGGATGGTATCGGTTTTGCAGTACAGAGTGTATTCGGCGATGGAACTCCTGAGTTCTAAACCGCTGCATACGGTTGCTTGTCAGAAAAGGGCCGGCGAAAAACCCGGGAAGGGAGGAGAGGGAGCATGGCATCCGAGAGGCAAAAGGTGCTGGTGGCCGTCGACGGCTCCGAACAGTCGCGGGAAGTTGTGCGTTATGTGGCAGGGATCTGTACGCCGAAACGGATCGAGGTGACACTCTTTCACGTGCTCTCGCCCGTCTCGGAGAGTTTCTGGGATACAGGGACGGCACCCGAATCTTCGGGCACCGAACCGCACCGGGGGCGGCTGGCACGCCATCAAACCGCGATGGAGGTCTTCATGGACGGTGCCCGCCGGATGCTGTCCGACAGCGGGTTCCCGGATGAAGCCGTCCGGGTTGTTCTTCAACCCCGGCAGGAAGGGATTGCCCGGGATATCCTTCAGGAAGCCCACCGCGGATACCGGGCTGTTGCGGTCGGGAGGATCGGCCGCAACCCGATTACACGGCTGGTGATGGGCAGCGTGGCCAGCAAACTGGTGTCCGCGCTGACAAAGGTCCCCCTGTGGCTGGTGGACGGTCGGCCGGACTGCCGGCGGGTGCTCGTTTGCATCGACACCTCGTCGGCTGCCGCATGCGTCATCGACCATGTCGGCCGGATGCTTTCTGACAGCCCGGTAGAGATCACTCTGTTTCACACGATTCGCAACCCGGAGCCAGATTGGGTTTCCGGATCGGATCCGTCCGCCGGCGAGGCGGCCGCCGAACAGGAGATGCGCGCCCGAAAGGCCCTGGTGCCGGTGTTTGAAAAGACCGTTGCCTCCCTGGAAGCAGCCGGCATTTCTTCCGAAAGAATTTCGCTCAAGGTCATCTCCGGCATGGCCACCCGGGGCGGCACCCTTTATGCGCAGGCGCTTCACGGTGACTTCGGCACCATCGTCGTCGGGCGCCGGGGGGTTTCGAACGTGAAGACCTTCCCCATCGGAAGGGTGCCGATGAAACTGGTCCAGCTCATAAATGATCAGACCGTATGGGTGGTGAGTTGTTAATACACCGCCGAAAGCGAAATTGCGTTAACGCCGGGGAACCGTCATCGAGTGGAGGTGGATGCCATGTATGAAAAAATCACCGACCCTTCGGCCGGCTGTGATTTGTGCGGCGAGAAACCTGTCGACGGTCAGCTTTACCTCAGCGAAAAGCAGCTCTGCGTCTGTCCCGCGTGTAAACAGAAGTTGGAAGAAATGCCCCAAAAAAGCCGTGCGAACCTGGAGAACTACCTTCTCGGCAACGTTATTTGACGGCACTTGATTTACGGTGCCAAATCTGTCTAATTACAGATACGCTGGCGCAACGAGATGCATAGGGGTTCAGGCGAACCTTCTGCCACCAGGAAAACACCGCATGGAAAAACTGATCATCACCGTCGCACCGACCGGCTCCCTGCCTAAAAAAAAGCACAACCCCCACGTTCCGATCACGCCCCGTGAAATCATCGCAACCGCTGTTCGCTGCCAGGCGGCCGGTGCCGCCATCATCCATGTTCACGTCCGCAACCTGAAGGACGAATCCCCTTCCACCGATTTCCACCTCTTCGAGGAGGTGATCCAAGGCCTGCGGGCCGAAACCGACCTGATTATCCAGATTTCGACCGGCGGCAGGGCGGGAATGAGCTACGAGGAGCGCTGCGAACGTTTGCGACTGACTCCTGAGATGGCCAGCCTGACCACCGGGTCGGTCAACTTTCCCAACAGTGTCTATGCCAACAGTCCGGAACTGATCGAAAAGCTGGCATCAGACATGCTGCGCCACGGAATTAAGCCCGAAATGGAGATCTTCGATCTGAGCATGATCCAAAACGCCCTCGACCTTGTGGGAAAAAACCTGGTGCAGCCGCCGCTGCACTTCGACTTCGTCATGGGGCTCAAAGGCGCCATTCCAGCCACGGCGGAAAACCTGATCCACATGAAGAACACCATCCCGCCCGGCTCCACGTGGTCAGCAGCCGGCATCGGCCCGGCCCAGCTGCCCATCAACACGATGGCCATCCTCATGGGCGGCCACAGCCGGGTGGGGCTCGAGGACAATATCTATTACCGCAAGGGGGAGTTGGCCGCCAACGAGCAACTGGTCGAACGCATGGTGCGCCTGGGCCGGGAGCTCGGCAGGGAGACGGCAGAGCCGGAGGAGGCCCGGAGGATCCTGGGTCTGAAGTGATGGCTGCAGTAAGAAAGGAACGCTCGTTGCGCTCTCTTGCCGCCGCCCGGCGGAGTTGACCAAGATTAAAAGGTCGGTTGCGGGTGACCCTGGATCCCCGTCTGCGGATCAGTAAAACCCTCTTCAGGCGGGTGGAAATCTGGCTGCCGAACACCACCCCGTTGAAAGGACCCGAAATGAATCGAATACCCGGCAACCTTTTCCCGCGCGTTCTAAACCGCCCCCTTCCCGTAGCCGTCAAGGCCGAGGGTGTGTGGATAGAAGACGAGGCCGGCCGGCGCTTCCTGGATGCCAGCGGCGGCG
>JAQAZR010000086.1:0-2968 GCA_032127235.1 Deltaproteobacteria bacterium | reverse complement strand
CGAAAATGATCTGCCCGGCGGTTACCGGATGCAGCCCGGCGATGCAGTTGAAAAGAGTGGTCTTGCCGGCACCGTTCGGGCCGATGACGCCCAGCAGTTCATCTTTATCAAGCGCGAAAGATATCGCGTCGTTGGCGCGCAACCCGCCGAATTCCTTTGTCAAATCGCGGACGTCCAGCAGCGGCATCAGCGCGACCTCCTCCGGCGGATTTTTTCGACCAGTCCCCATATGCCGCGGGGCTCGGCGGCGGAGATGACCATGATGATGGCGGCGTAAATGACCAGGTCGATACCGACCAGGCCCGCCGAGGCCCCCAACCATTCCTTGAGGTAGCTTTTGAGAGGGATTAGGACGCCGGCACCGATGATCGGACCCCACAGCGACCCGGCCCCGCCCAGCATGGCCATGAGGGCAATCAGGATCGAAAGGTTCAGGCTCATGGTGTCTTCGGGTTCGATGTTTTTGATGTAGCAGGCGTGAAAGGAGCCGACCACGCTGACGAAGGCGGTGGCGATGGCATAGGTCTTGATCTTGGCCCAGTGGACATTGATGCCGAGCGACTGGGCCGCGTTCTCGTTGTCCTTGATCGCCCGCAGCTGGAAGCCCAGGCGCGACTTGCGGAACCAGTTCATGTAGAGGATGCCGATCAGGAAGAAGGCGAAGATGACGTAGTAGTAGTACACATCCTCCTTGAAAATCAGCCGCAAGAAATCCGGCGGCGCATATTTTATGGGGGATATCTCCAGACCACGTGCGGCGCCGACGAAACCCCATACTTCAAAGAGGTCCTTGAGCACCAGGGAGGTGGCGATTGTCGCAATGGCGAAGTAATGACCTTTCAGACGGAAGAGGGGATAGCCGATGATAAACGACCAGGTGACCGAGAGGAGCACGCCGACCGGCATCGAGAACCAGAAAGGGATGTCCCAGCGGATGAGCATGACCGCAGTGGTGTAGGCCCCGATGCCGACATACTGGGCCTTGCCGAGGTCCACCTGTCCGCCGTAGCCGCCGATGGTGTTCCAGCCCATGCCGTAAAGCGAAAAAATGAAGAACTGGATCATGGTCGCCATCGCAAAGGCCGAGTGCGGAAAGAGGGGAAAAAGCAGGAGAGCGGCACCGGCCAGAATGGCAATGATCAGGTCCGAGCGTGGAAAGTCGGAAAAATCAACAGCGTTCTTCAGTGCTTCCATCCGAACAACCCCCGCGGCCGAACGACCATGATCACGAAATAGGCCACATAAACCCACATGTATTTGAATGACGTCATGGGGACATCCGACATCCAGTCGAACTCAAAGGTGTAGGCCATGAAATCCCAGAATCCGGGGAGCTCGGTAATCAGGCCAACGACGATGCCGGCAAAAAAAGCGCCCGGCACACTGCCGAAGCCACCCAGGGCGACGATGGCAAAGGCGAGCATGGTAAACAAAAGGCCGATGTACGGGTTTACGGACCAGAAATTGACGATCAGCGCGCCGGCGACGGTGACCGATGCGCAGCCGATCCCCCAGGCAAGGGCGTTCATCCGTTCCGTGGGGATGCCCATATAACGCGCCCCCTGGGGATTGAGGGCGGTGGCGGTCAGGGCCTTGCCGACCCTTGTGCGGTTCATCAGCAACCACACGGCTCCAAAGGCCGCCAGCGATAGTCCGGCGGTCGCCAGTTTGGTGGCCGGGATGACGATGCCCAGACCGATGTCGAAGCTTTTGTCGACCAGGAGGCCCTGATGTAGTGCGCGGTCATTGGGTCCGAAGATCAGCAGGGCCAGGTTGCGCAGAAAAAGCATCAGCCCGAAGGTTCCCAGGAGTTGGGCGATCATCGGCCCGCGCAGCAGAAATTTGATAAACCCCAGGTAACAGGCGACACCGAGCAGAAAACCGACGGCAGCGGCCACCGGAAGGGTCAGCAGCGGATCGATGCCGACGGCCTGGGCCGTCAGGAGTCCGGTGTACATGCCGATCATGAGGAATTCACCGTGGGCGAAGTTCACGATATCCATGACCCCGAAGATGATGGTCAAACCGAGAGCCACCAGACTCAGCGCCATGCCGAAAAGAATCCCGGCTGCCAGGGAACTGAAAAGAATGTCCATTGTCAGGGTGCTGCCTTGGAATTTAATGAACCCCGTCTCTTCCCAGCGGCAAACGGCCGGAAAGAGACGGGAGACACAAAGACGAACCAGTGACGGCTATTACCACTTTGGAAACGGATAAATCATGTCGATCGTGGCGACATCGAAGGGATAGACGATTTCCAGCCCGACCGTTCCGTCCGATCCCTTTTGATACTGTCCGATCAGACCGGAACCGAGCACGGTTTGCCCGATCTCCTTGCCGGAGGTGCTGAACTTTATGCCGGACCACGGCACCACCAGCTGATCGCCGGGGATTTCGATGGCATTGGCGGCGGCCTGAATGTCTGCCGGTTTGGTGGATCCGGCTTTTTCGAGGATGTAGACCCACGTCTGGAGGCCGGTGAAGGAGCGCGCCGATGCGCCGCTCAGGTCAGTGTCGGTCTTGGTCTTGTAGAGTTTGTTGACCTGACCGGCCAGCGGTTTGACCCTGACCACCTGCGGCAGGAAGACCGTGCGGGTCAGAATGCCGACGATATCCTCGCCCATGGTCTGTTGAAACTCGGGCGTCTCGAAACCGGCATCCTGGCCCCATATGATTTTGGGTTGGATTTTCTGGGCTTTCAGGGTCTTGATCATCAAAATAGCGTCCGACGTGTAGGCGGCAAACAGCAGGGCATCTGCCCGGGAGGCCTTCAGCGAGCGGACCTCGCTGGAGAGATCCGGGGATTCCTTGGCGTAGAGCAGCGATTTTTTCAGATCGAACCCGTACTCTTTGGAAAACTGCTCGATCAGTTCCGAAACGAAAGAGCCCCACTCGGTCTTTTCGCAGGCCGAGGCGAGTTTGGCGATATCTTTCTTGGAAACGGCCTTGACACCCTTGGCTTTACCTT
>JAQAZR010000085.1:0-6032 GCA_032127235.1 Deltaproteobacteria bacterium | reverse complement strand
CGCAAGCAGCAGGATAATACCGATAACGGCCGGCCGATAGCGCAGAGGGCAATCTTTTTTCTTCCGGCACATGATGGTCGAATCAGAGCGCCTTTATCATCAGTGGAATCGCAACGAAAGTTCCGATGGAACTCCCCAGGTTGGTAAACACGACGACCAGCAGCACGCGGGTTACCTTGTTTTTCCAGAAACCCCGCAGCGAGTGAATGTCTTCCTGGAGATTTTCGAAGTCGATGACCCGCGGCTTGCGGGAAAAGGCTTCAACCAGGCCCGATACCCAGCCGGCGGCAACCATCGGGTTCAGCGATGTCAATGGTGCGGCCAGGATGGACGAGACGACCGTGAGCGGATGAGCCAGGGCCGCCAAAGCCCCGAGGCCGGCCAGCACGCCGTTGGCCAGCAGCCACCAGACCACCATGTCCTTGCCGGCCTTGGCGCCGCCCATGAAAAAGCCGGTGATGATCAATGCAACGATTCCCAGCGGTATGACCCACTTGAGAACTGCAGAGAGCTTGCTCTTGGGCGGCAGTTTTTCCAGGGGCGCGATGTCGATTTCGGTATTCCAGTACCGTTTGATGCCGGGAACATGGCCGGCGCCGACGACCGCCACTATTTTTTCTCCGGGGGCATGCCGGATCTTGTGGGCCAGGTACCGGTCGCGTTCGTCGATCAAAATGGCCTTGACGATGGGCAAAGATTTGCCCACATCGGCGAGGATGGTTTCGAGCACATCCTCCTGTTTCATTTTTTCCACATCCTCGGCACTGATGTCGTCCACCTGCCCAAGGGAAAAAACCAGCTGGGCCAGCAGCTTGATTTTGTCTCTCAATCTCATCAAGCGCCACGTGCGGGAGAGGGTAATGCGAATGTCCCGGTCGGCCAGGTGAATGGCGGCCCCGACGGCCTCGGCGGATTCGATGGCCTGAATCATTTCCTGGCCCGGGCGAATATTGAGTTTATTGGCTATTTTCTTCTGCAGCGACGCCAGAAGCAGATTGGACAACAACAGGAAAGACTTTTTTTCCCTGATGACCTTCACGATGTCCATGTTCTGCCACTGATCTTTCTGCCGGATCGATTGGTAGCGTGATGCACACAGCTCGACACATACCGTGTCCGGTTTTTCCCGGTCGATGACATCGGCCACCAGACGGGCGCTCTCTTCCGAAACATGGGCGGTTCCCACAAGGAAGATTTTCTTGCCGTCGATTTCAAGGAGTTGGGTCATACGACTTGTGTCTAATCCTTTTCCATTATATATCTGGTTTTCGACCGTAAATGGGTATTATATTGGCCTCGGCAACGAAAAGTCAATTCATTGATTGAGCAAACCGGAATCCGGCTACGGCGATTCATACCACAGACCCTTTGTCAGTTTTAAATTAATTCACATCCGGATAGTGGCGTGAGTCACGATCACGGATAACGGACAAACCGATGGCACAGCCTGGGCAAGCAGACAGCGCGGAAAATATCATTCGAGAGAAACCGTATTACCTTCCGGCCGGCGGTGAGGTGGAGCTGTTCGCAGCCGCTCTCGACGCACGGCTGCCGGTTATGTTAAAAGGCCCTACCGGATGTGGGAAGACCCGCTTCGTCGAGTATATGGCTTTTCGGTTTAAGCGCCCCCTGTATACAGTGGCCTGCCATGAGGACCTGTTTGCGTCGGATTTGATCGGGCGCTATCTGCTCAAAAATGATGAGACGGTATGGATGGACGGCCCCTTGACCCGTGCGGTGCGCATCGGGGCAATCTGTTACCTCGACGAGATCGTCGAAGCCCGCAAGGACACGACGGTGGTCATCCATCCACTGAGCGACGATCGCCGCCTGCTGTCCATCGACAAAAAGGGCGAAACCCTCAAGGCCCATCCCGATTTTTTGTTGGTGATCTCGTTTAATCCCGGATATCAGTCCGTTCTGAAAGACCTGAAACAGAGCACCCGCCAGCGTTTTGTATCCATCGATATCGACTATCCAACGGCTCAAAAAGAAACCGACATTGTTTCCCACGAAGGCCGCGTGGCACCGGAGACCGCCCGGCAGCTGGTGGCACTCGCACATAAAATTCGCCGGATCAGGGAACAGGGTCTGACCGAGGGTGCCAGCACCCGGCTCCTGATCTATGCCGCCCAGTTGATCAGACGCGGTGTTCCCGCGCGCGAAGCCTGCCGGGCTGCTATCTGCCGATCTTTAACCGACGACAAGCACCTCCAGGAAACCATGAACGATCTTATCGACGACCTGTTTTAAACGGCGCCGTTTGGCCTGCATGCCTCTTGACCAGGAACATAGGGAACCGATTGAATCCCTGCACCTCTTAGATCCGGATCTCGCCGCTACCGTTCAAAGGCAACTGGAACGATTCGATCCAGCGGTCTCCGCGGCTGTCGCCGCCTTGCTGGTTGACGATATCTTCTGGGGTCTGGCCCGGGAAATGTCATTCGGACAGGCGATTGCAGCCGGTTATCTTCAACTGATGACCCGTGTCGAGTACGGGGCGCTCGAAAACTACCACCGCCTGGTGCGGGCCGCCGGTGCCCGGGGAACGACGATCGGCCGGTTGATGGCGATTCACCTGGTGCCCGTTTTAGTCGCCGGGGGCCGTGACCTTCTGCAGCTTTTCACCACGGCCGTGGGTGTAATGGAGTCGAAGGGAATCTACACCCTGACGCGGCCGCTGGAAGCCCTCTCACAGCTTCTCAACCACGGTGAGCGCTCTGCGGCCGCCATGTTTCTCAAGCTTCTGTCAGTGGCCTTCGGAATGGATCTGAGTTACAATCAGTGCCAGCACCTTTCCGTTAACCTGTCGCAAGCCATGCTTTCTTTCGCAAAGACAAAGCGTGTTTGGCAGCTGGAGCAGCTTTTACGGGTGGTGCGTGCCGACATACACCTCATCGAGTCGTTTCTGGAAGGGATGAAAAAGGGTCTCCGGCTGTTGACCCCGGCTGCGCTCGACCGGTTTATTTCCACAGCATTGGACAGAACAATCCAAAGACCAAAATCGGCCGCCAGTTTCCTGTCGCTCGATTCTCGCCAGGGCCGTGATACGCTTGCAGAACTTCAGGTTGCCGTTTCCCTGCTCGAATTGGAGGCACAGCTCAATCGCTACCTCGGCGCCCGAACCGGTCTTCAGGTCTCGGTGCGCCCCCTGTCGGCACTTGACGGTCGACTATCCCCAATATCAGCAACCGCCGTCACCGCCTGCACGGACGGCAGGTTCATCTATCTGCCGGAAGAGATCGCTTTTTTCGGGCAGAAAAAGGCCAACACCGATCTCTACCGCTGTCTGGCACGTTTCGAATCCGGTCACCACGAGTTCGGCACTTTCGATTTCGACCTGGAACGGTTGTTCGACCGCTGCCAAGCGCTGACCGACTGTCGCCGCGCACTTGACGGTTTGAGAATACCGCCGGTCTCCGATCGGCCGACCACGATGGCATCAGACCTCGAGCGGTTCTTGGATCTCTTTCCACTGCCGGTGCTGGCGGCCAATCTTTTCACGGTGTTCGAACATGGCCGGATAAGGCGGATGCTCGAGCGCCGGTACCCGGGACTGGTCCGGTCCTTTCTGCCGATTCTGCAGAGTGAGGCCGGCCCGTCGAACGGCTTGATGGACGACCTCTATGCCGTCATTGCCTTGGGGCTGCCGCCGAGTTCGGCATCCGGTCCGGGCGATGTCCGGCACCACCTCGTCAAGGGCCTGCTTGCGCAGTTCGTTGACCGCACCGGGGCAGGCGATTGCCGTGTTGAAAGCAGCGGCGAGCTGGTCGTTCTATCCTACCGGGAGGTAGCGAACTCCCTCACCGAACACGCGCCCAACCACCTGACAGGCCAAGCGTATTGTCCGCTGCAAACTCCTTTTGACCGGCGTCTGCGACCCGACCTGGTACATGCTGCCAGCCAGGCTCTGGATCAGAAAGCCCTGGCGCTCAAAGAGAGGCTGGCCGAAAAAGGTTTCCGAATCTACCGGGCCGATCTGCGCAAACACCTCGAGGCCCATCAGGGATTGGCGTGCGCCGATGACCTTGCAGCCGTGTTGGAAAACGCATCGAACATCGCAGGTCCCGGTAACCCCGGCACGCCACCGCCGTCTGAGGAACTGTCAGTTCAGCTGGCACAAGACCTGCCGGAGCTGTTCGACAAATTGCCTCCGGACGACGAGACGGAAGCGCAAACGGTGACATGGCACCCTGAATGGGATTGCAACCTGGGCGATTACCTGACCGAGCACACCCGTGTGCGGGATCACGCGGTCACAGGGTGCGAAAGCCAGTTTTACAGCCGCGTCCTCAAACGGCATCGTGGACTGGTCAAGCGAATCCGAACGGCCTTCGAACTCCTCAAACCTGAAGGGCTCAAGCTCTACCGGCACTGGATCGAAGGCGATGCATTCGACTACCGGGCCCTGCTCGATTTCGTTCTGGATAAAAAAGCCGGTATTACACCCTCCGAGCGGCTGTACATCAAACGCCTCAAGGTCAACAGAGATGTGGCGGTCCTGCTTCTCGTGGACTTGTCGCGTTCGACGGCCAACCCGGTCGCCGGGTCGACGGCCCGTGTGCTGGATGTGGCCAAAGAGGCAATTGTCCTCTTCAGCGAAGCACTGGAAGTGGTCGGAGACATCTATGCCATCGCCGGCTTTTCCGGCAACGGCCGCCTGGGTGTCGATTACTTTCACATCAAGGATTTTACCGAACCGATGAACAGGGTAGTCCGGAACCGTATCGACGCCATGGCGCCCCAGCGGAATACCCGGATGGGTGCGGCCATCCGGCATGCGGCCGCCCAATTTGCCGCCGTGTCGTCGCGGGTCCGGTTGCTGATCACGATAGGGGATGGTTTTCCGAATGATCTCGGCTACAAGAAGCGCTATGCGGTCGAGGACACACGCCGGGCGATCTACGAGTTGCGGTCACGACACATCCATGTACACGCCATTACCATCAACATCGATACGGCTGATGACGGCCGCCTGGATGATCTATACGGGGAGATCCATCACAACGTGATCGCCAACGTCGTCGACCTGCCGGAAAAACTGTGGCGGATTTACGGCATGCTGACGCGCTGATGACCGCATTCGGATTTAACGGTTTGAGGCCGAGTCCCATGCCGCATGAGACCAAAGCAGTCGCCGGTGGTCCACTGGATCCCTGGTTGTGGAAACAGAAGGTCGCGAAAACCGAAAAAAACCAAAAGTAAAGGGGCCTTTAATGCTCATCCATGACGACATATTCGCCTGGGAAGGGTTCGGCGGACTGCTCCGTCTGGGCAGCGGCAAGTGCCGGCTGAGGATTATTGACCTCAGAAAGGGGAGTCATAACGGTCTGGCCCATCTGCGGCCGTACATCGTCGTCGCGTCCGATGTTCCCGAAAGCCGGATGTCGGTTCGTAGCTGTGTCAGCCACATCGCCACCAGCGTGGCAAAAGCCTTCGGCATCAGCCCGAACCGTATGATATTTGTGGAATACGCCCCGCAATCCACCTACGGTGTCGACGGCGAGAACCTTATTCCGGAACACTTCGACGCGGTTGAATTGACCTGGCTCGGCGACAAAGCCTTACACCCCAAGTGGCGTGCGCTGCAACAGCCGTTGCTGGATATCGTCCGGAAGGCGATGCAGGCGCCATAGCTTGTTTCCGTCCATAAATGGCCCTTTTTCGCAATTTCGGCGTCAATAGGCGGAATCGCTTGTGCGGCGCACAAAAGTACGCCTCCGCGCAATGCCGCTGATTTCCTTCTACTTGCGAAAAATGGCGTTTTCTGGATCGGAAACTTATCAGTGCCCTTTATATAACCGCGGATGGGCACTCGCTTACTTTACAGAATCGAAGACCTAAACCGAGCGGTTCAGGGGTTGTACTGCCTTGATTTTGGATCAGCGCGGCGGTTGTGCGCTGGCGGCACACTCGTTTTTCCCCAAATCGAGAATATCCTGCTCTTCCGCATCCACTTCCCTCAGTCCGGCATTTATTTCGCGGATTTTGGCGTATTCTTCCGGCTGGGTCCGCATGTTTTCCTTGATGAA
>JAQAZR010000084.1:0-8177 GCA_032127235.1 Deltaproteobacteria bacterium | reverse complement strand
GATCCCGAGGTCCTCATAAAATGCCTGGGTGTTGGGGTTTCCAGCCGGCAAGAGGATCTTTCGCGGGCCGATGGTGACAAAATTCAATGCGAACCCCCGAATCGCTTCGGCCTCATCCGGAATGAAATGAACGGCGTAGCCATGGCCGCGCAAAGCCTCCACCGCGGCATGGGCCAAACGGCGCGGCCAGGCGAGAGCCAGGTTGCGATCGACCAACCGGAGCATTCCATTCAAGTGCATGGTGCCGCATGGCAAGTCGATCTGTATGACCCGAACATTCATTTCAAGCAGCAACGCGGTTACCTGGGACGCCCCTTCGGTGTTTGTGCGGAGCCCCCTGCCCAGCAGAACAGTTGACGGATCGATCCAGGCGGCATCGGCGCCTTCGAAGGTTCCGCGACCCCGAACGGACTTCAGGATCGGCACACCCAGTTCCGCCAGTCGCCGGGCGCACCAGCGCTCTTCTCCCGCCCGGACCGTGGACGCCGGTCGGGCCAGTACGGCGCCCTCCGGCGTCATGAACATCAAATCGGAAACAAACATCTGGTTCGGCAAACTGGCCTCTCCAGGCTCGACATAAAAGACCTTGACGCCGGCCTGGATGTAAGCCTGAGCGAGTGTCTCGTGCTGAAAACGGGCTTTTTCCACATCCAGCCGGGCGAGCATCTGGATGGTATCCGGGTTTTGCGTGGTTTGAAGTTCCGGACCCGGCCGGTGAAGGAGGACCGCTCTCAGTGTGGTCCATTCGGTTGACTGACCGAAGCGGCCCCAGATGCGACCGGCTTCTTCTTGCAATGAACTTTTTCGCGGCGACCAACCGCGGCCGCCGTAGGCCGACATGTTGTGAAGGAGATCTGAATTCACCGACCCACCTCGATCTTGTGCATGGATTACAGCCGGTGATTCACCCACCGGACTGCCAGCCGAACCATTAGGTCATACAGGCGGAATATACAAGCCCAAATGTCGCCAGAGCGATTGCGTCCTAATCGGGATATTTCGCCGATTGATGAATCCTTTTCGATCTCCTCGCTTCCGGTGGCGAAACCCTACTCATCTTGTTCGGCCGGGCAGGCACATCCACTCAATCGGAGGCAAAAATTGACTTTTTCGGCCGATACAGTACAATTAGAAAGTTTCCGTCCTTAAATGGAACTTTTCCGCAATGTCGGCATCAATTGCGCCCAAGGCGTGAATAAAGACCTGAATTTATTAATCTTGCAGAAGAATGCCCAACTCTGCTCGATCAGCGGCGGTCGATTTGCCGGCGGACATGTCGAGATTGAGACCGCGAGTCGCCTTAATCACTGAATGAACAGGAGAAAAAATGAGACTATCGGCCATCGTAGCGATTGCGGTCATCGGTTTTGTTCTCGTCGGATTCAGCGGGTGCACCCCCCGTACCCAAGTTGCGTTGAAATACCAACCGACGCTCATAAAGCAATTTCCCTGCCGCAAAAGTGTTTCAATTGTTACCTTTAAGGACGATCTCAATAAAACCACAATCGGCGAAACGCAAAAGGGCGAGCCGATTCATGCGACCGACTCCGTCTCCGAATGGATTTCCAGGGCACTCTACGATGAACTCAGGCGCGCAGGTTGTCGGGTCGAATATCACGACGCGGTCTATGCATTCGATACCGATGTTACGCTGACAGGTGAAATCAAGGCCCTCAAAATAATTCAGATGACATACACCGAATACGATTCCGACATGCGCTTGAACATTATCCTCGAGAAGCAGGGCCAACGGGAATTCAGCAAGGAGTATTACAGCACCTTCACAAAGAAGACGCTCCCGTCTTCCGGCGTCTCCGAGGAGGTTCTCACCGAACTGCTGCAGGGAATGATTCAGGAAATCGTACCGGACCTGCGCAGCCGTCTCGAGTGAAAAGAACTCAATTTCTTGTCCTTTTGACGCCGAAAATAAAACCTGTCAACTGAAAGGACGATGCGGCGTGGCCATTCAGCAAAAGCGCGGTCCGGCACCAATCATTGGTGTCATACAGCAAAAGGTGTTCGGACTACCTGTCGATCTTGCGGTCATTTTCAGCAACTATAAAAATGCCTACAAGAAGAGAATTGAAAAACGTCAGCGCTGGTTCATGGTGAGATTATCGTTCTTGAAGCCTTTTCTCGAATTAGACGAAAAGATCCTGCAGGTCACGACCGGGCATTCGCCCACAACCATTTTCGAGAAAATGGGCGTCGGTTGGGTTTTCGTTTATCTAAAACGATCGCTGCTGGTGTTTACCGACCGCCGTATCTTTCATGTTCCGACAACCCCCGCGTATCGGTACCGCAATTCTATCGCCCAGATTCCATACCGCCTCTGCCGTTCGATTAGAATGAAAGGCCGAAACCTGATCCTCGTTTACAAGGCCTCAGGGGCGACCGAAACGTTTTTTAGCCTTGCCGGAAGAGAAAAAAAGAAAATCGGTGAAATTCTGAAAGCGTTAGCGGTGTCGAATGACGGTGCTGCTGCCGGTGGCCGGACCCATCTTTGCCCGCAATGCGCTGCGCCGCTATCGGCATCCGGTCACACGTGCCGACGGTGCCATTTCAAATTCAAAACCGGAACACTTGCCACTTTGATGGCGGTTCTGTTGCCGGGAGGTGGATATTTTTATATCCGCCAGCCTTTTCTTGGCGCCATGGCGGCCATTACAGAAATCAACTTGATGGCTTTGATCGGCACCGCATACAGCAACTTGATCTACGGTGGCAAACCGTTCTTGTTGGTTGGTGCCGTAACCCTTTTTATTATCGAAAAAATAGCCGCCGCCGTCCATGCCGGTGTTTTCATCAAAGAGTTTGTGCCAAGCAAAAAAAAGTTTAACTTTCAGTCGGTTAGCGGTCAAACCGCCTAATGAGATCATTCCAACCGCTTGGTGTTTGGTGCGTTGCGAATGGTGATGGCGTCCGAAACCGAACCCCAGAAAGCTCCTTCGAAACCGTCCTACCGGTTCCAGGAAAAAAGCCACGCGCCAATCGCCAGGAAGGTAAGGGTCATCAAAGCCAGGACGGTCAGCTCAGGGCCCACGTCGATCAGACCGGCGCCATCGTTCATGATCTTTCTGACGGCCTTCAGCAGATGTGTCAGGGGAAAAATATTCGCAAAGCTTTTAACCCAGTGGGGTGCCCCTTCTATCGAGAACCAGACTTCGGACAGAAACATCATCGGCCATGCGATGAAGTTCAATAATCCGGTCGCAAATTCCTCGCTGGTTCCCCGCGATGCGATGACCAACCCCAGCGCGGTCAAGCTGAGACTGCCGACGAAAAAAACGACCGCCAGATCCACGTATGAACCTTCAACGTGAAATGAAAAGATCAAATCGCAACCGATCCAAACCACCGCGAGGGTGAACATCAGCAGAAAGATCCGCGAGAGCATCTGGGCGCTCAGATATTCGAAGGCCGTCAGCGGTGTCGCCTTCAAGCGCTTCAGAACGCCGTTCTTGCGGTAGCGCACGACCACGTATCCCACCCCCCATAATGCGCTGAACATCATGTTCATGGTCAGAATTCCCGGAAAAAACCAGTCAACATAACGGATCTGCCGTCCACTGATTTCATTCTTCCGGGCCGGCAGAGTCAGATCCGGCGGCAGCAGGCTGCTGCGGAAGATTTTTTCCACGATGTAGCCCTTGGGGGATGTATTGTTGAGCCAGTACGGGTAGGGCGGAGGACCGGCCTTTATCAAAAAATCGATTCTGTAGTGTTTGAGCTTGTCGAAGGCCTCGGCGGCGGTTTTGAACCCGACGAACTGGATGTATTGTGTCCGACGAAACTGTTCGGGAATGTCCACAGATGCGGGTACCACGTTTTCGGTTTCAACCGGAAAGACGCCGACCTTGTATTCGGCATAGCGGTCACCGCCGAAAATCAGGCCGAATCCGCCAATGATCAGAAACGGGAACAGGAAGTTCCAGCCGAATGCGGCCCGGTCACGTAAAAATTCACGATTTCTGGCGACAAAAAGCGTCCAGAGCCTTTTGAACTGCATCGTTATTCTCTCAGCTGACGTCCGGTCAATGTGAGGAAGACATCTTCGAGGTTCGGTGAACGCACCGCCATGTCCTTCAGGTCGATATTTTTGGCGACGAGTTCTGCCACAAAACCGTTGAGATCATCGGTCATCATCTCGATTCTGTCCTGAACGACCTGGAAGGGAATGGAAAGCGGCGGCAGCGACGGGTTAAAACTCGTCAGCGGCAGCTTTACGGTGACACCGCCACAGTGGCGTTTGATCAGCTCCGCGGGAGATCCCCGGGCGATGATGCGGCCGTAATCCATGATGGCAATCTCGTCACACAGGGCCTGTGCTTCTTCCATGTTGTGGGTGGTCAGCACAATGGTTCGGCCGCCGGCTTTGATGTTCTGAACGATCTCCCAGAGATTGCGGCGCGCCTGGGGATCGAGACCGGTGGACGGTTCATCAAGGAAAACCAGTTCGGGTTTGTTGACCAGTGCCAGAGCCAGCATAAACCGCTGCCGCTGCCCGCCCGATATACGGTCGTTGTATTGGTTCAGAAAGTCCTGCAGGTGACACATGACGATCAGTTCCTGCAGATCGGCTGTTTTCGTATACAGGTTTTGAAAAGTGGCCAGGGTTTCATGGACCGTCAGAAACGACAGCAGAGCGGTTTGCTGAAACAAAATCCCCACCTCTGCTCGAAACGTATCGGTCCGCGGCCGGCCCTTGTAGAGGATTTCGCCTTCCGTCGGTGCGATGATGTCCTCGATGACCTCTATGGTCGTCGTTTTGCCGGCGCCGTTCGGACCCAATAGACCGAAACAGGTTCCCTGCGGAATGGCAAAGGAAACCCCTCTGACGGCCTCCATACGGCCATACTTCTTGACCAGGTTTTTAACTTCGAGAAGAGCCATCGATTATCACTCACAGGCTGTCACCTCAGCCCAGAACGGTCTAAACTTTTGACATTATAAACATTCCTGCGCGGTTATCAATCGGAATTTGGCTTGACAACAATAACCACGGGGGTTAGTTTCCGCTCGTTTCGCCGGCCCCTGTCGGCAGGAGTGCCGATCGCTGCGAACCGGCGAGGAATGATTTTCATCGCGAATCTGTTTCGCGTGCACATGCAGATATTTGGAGGTAAGATGCCGGTTATTCTGTCGATCGTGGGTAAATCCGGAAGCGGGAAAACGACGTTGATCGAAAAATTGGTCCCGGAATTAAAGCGCCGGGGTATGCGGATTGGCACGATCAAGCATTCGGCTCACAAAATCGAGATGGACAAACCGGGAAAGGACAGCTGGCGGCACAAGCAGGCCGGGGCCGATACCGTTATGGTGGTAGCACCCCAAACCATTGCCATGGTCAAGAGCCTGCCTTCCGCGAACCTGGATGGACTCGAAAAATATTTCGACGACGTCGACCTGGTCCTGACCGAGGGATTCAAATCCGGTCCCATGCCGAAAATAGAGGTGTTCCGTCAGGCAGCGCACGCGGAACCCCTGTGCCGGGGCGATGACCAGTTGATTGCCTTCGTGACGGACACGGCGATCGATTTGGGCGTTCCCGCCTTTGGATTGGACGATGTCGCGCAGCTGGCCGACCTGATCGAAGAGCGCTACAGTGCCGCTCGCCAATCCGCCGGGCACCGAGACCCTCAGCGGCCCACCGACATTTCCGGTTGAGCATTCGCTTTATCTGCTCACCGGCTGAAGCGGTACGAAAACAACTTCCCCGCTATAATTCTCCCATAGCGCGGCCCTTCCGGCCATCACGGTACATGAATGAAATTGATGCGCCGGAGCCCGGATGAGCGGTTGAGAACAGCGGCTGACTGTCTGAGCCGCCGACGGGGTCTTAGACCGGACCCAATGCCGAAACCGCATGAAAGGCACACTATTGGGGACAAACCCGACCCCCTTATTTGAAGACGGGCCTGGTCCGGGCTTAGAACCCGTTGGCGGCGAGTTTCAGCCGTCTTTCGCAACCGTTTATCCGGGCGGAGGTGCCCACCTTTTTCCATATTACATTTTTTTTGTACTAAAATCCCTCTCGACCTCCCTTTGTCCAAGGGAAGCGAGTTCCCCCCCACTTCAAAAAGGTGGTTGGGGGATTTCTGCAAAGAAGGCTGTCTGCTGGAAGTATGTGGTATGGCGAGTGGACCAAAATAAAAAGGGGCTCGATGTCGAGCCCCTTTTTTGTTATTTAGCTTAGTGCCGGTTAGGCGACTTCCAACTTCTGGCGGTCGGCCATATCCATCAGCACCCGCTCGCGGGCCTTGTCGATTCCCAAAGCCTTGCGCTTCTTGTCGATGTGCTCGATCATCATGCGGGCCAGTTCATAGGGATCGGGCGAAAATCCCCATTTGCCGAGCCCTTGTTTTTCCAGGCCATCGAAGAGCAGCTTGTAGAATTTGGTATCTTCCACGATCGGAAAGGTGACACCGAACACGGTGTAGACACCCGAAGCCACGAAGTACTGGCCGATGCTGATGGCCTTCTCGCTCATCCACTCCGGTGCGGCCCCGGCCACCGGCAGGTCGGCGATGCTGTCGCCTAAACCGCCTTCTTTCACCATTTCGGCGCAGGCGATCAGGATCCGGCTGTTGTCGACGCAGGAGCCGATGCCCAGAACCGGCGGCATGCCGACGGTCTCACATACCTCGCGCAGCCCCGGCCCGGCCATGACCGCCGCTTCGGGCGTGGTCAGTCCGGCCTTGGCCAGTGCGATCTGGGAACAACCGGTCTGCACAACCAGGACATCGTTTTTGATCAGTTCCTTGACCAGTTCGACATGGACCCAATCCTGCTTTACCCGCGGGTTGGTGCAGCCGACCACGCCGGCCACGCCGCGGATGCGGCCGTTGATGATGTTGTCGTTGAGCGGACGGTAGGAAGCCCGGAACGTGCCGCCGAGCATGTACTTGATGTATTCGTGGGAGAACCCGTGGACGCCGATGTTGCGGATCTGCGGGATTTCCACTTTGGCCTTGCGGTTCTTGAAACGGCTGATGGCCTTGATGACCACCTCGTCGGTGCAGTCCTTGGGGGTGTGTTCGTGGAACTCGATGTGGGTGGCGCCCTCGATGTGGCAGCGCGGGTTGGTGGTGATCAGGGGGGTGCCGTAGCACTCGGCCACTTTGGCCAGGCCTTGCTTGATGCACTGGACATCGACGCACATGACGTCGACCGCGCCGGTCACCAGCACCGCTTCGGTCGACATGAAGTTGCCGGCGTGGGGGATGCCGTGACGCACCAGGACCTCGGCGCCGGAGCAGCACATGCCGGCCAGGTTTATGCCCTTGGCACCGGCTTTCTTGGCTTCTTCGATCAGGCTCTGCTCGTTGCACGATTCGATCATCGATTCGAACAGGTTGGGCTCGTGGCCGTGGACGATGACGTTGACGTAGTCTTCCTTGAGCACGCCCATGTTGACCTCGATGCTGATGGGCGAGGGCGTGCCGAAAAGGATGTCGGAAATCTCGGTCGCCACCATGGAGCCGCCCCATCCGTCGGCCAGGGCCGTGCGGTTGCACTGTTTGGTGATGTTCTCGTAGTGCTGGTCCACGCCCATATGGGTGCGGTGCATGATCTCCATGATCTCGCGCATCGAACCGCGCGGGACGATGCCCAGTTTGCGCCAGGTTTCCAAAGTTTTTGCAGGAACGCGCTGGGCGAAGGGAATCTCGCCTTCCACCTGGGTGTAGGTTCTTTCCAGTTCCTTGTAGAGGTCCTTGGCAATGTCCATCATCTCGCGGCCTTCGGTTTCGATGCCGATGGAGTGGGCCACCTCTTCCAGTTTGACGGTGTCCTTGATTTTGTAGTCCTGAATATTGCCGTTGACCACTTCCCGGAACAGGTCGAGCATGCTCATGCCGTGGTCGGTGTGAGCGGCGCACCCGGAGGCGACCATGCGCGCGAAGTTACGGGCCATGATGGTGTCGATGGTGGCGCCGCAGACGCCGACCTTGCCGTAGGGGTCCTTGGCATTCAGGCGGCAGGGCCCCATCGCGCAGTGCTTGCAGCAGGCCGAATCCGCGCCGATGGGGCAGGCCTTCATGTTGACGGCCCGGTCAAAGGCGGTTTCCACGCCGTCCCGCTTGGCTTTTTCAAGCATCTGGATCGTGGCGTCGCAGATCGTCAGGTCCCGGAAGTTGATCTCTTTTTCCTTTTTCGCGATGATTTTTTTTTCTTCT
>JAQAZR010000083.1:0-7547 GCA_032127235.1 Deltaproteobacteria bacterium | reverse complement strand
CGGAAGGTACAGCGGGTGTTGTTTTATCCGAACGGCATTCTGGACCAATCCGCGGAGCGCATACGTGTCGCCAATAGATCCCAGCAGTAGAATACCAATCAGAAGCGCAAGCCCGCCGGCACCGGTAACCAGCAGTGCCTGCCTCGCATTGGCCCGCGCCGTGATCGATCCGTGTTCGAAACCGATGAGCAAATATGAAAAAAGGGTGGTTAGTTCCCAAAAAACAAACAGCGCCATCAGGTTGTCGACGAGGATCAATCCGAGCATGGCGAGCATAAAGCCATTCAAATACAAATAAAATCGCCCTATCTGGGGATGATTGCCCAGGTAATCAGCGGCGTACAGCCCGACAAAAAAACCGACGCAGCAAATTACAAGGGCAAATAGGAGGCTTAATCCGTCGATCAGGACCGATAATTGAATGCCCAGGCTGGGAATCCAGTTTATGTGAAAATAAAGAACCTCGCCGGCATTCACACGCGGCAGGAGATAGATAAAAACGCAAAAAAAGCTGAGTGGGATCAAGCTGGTTGCCAGTCCGATCCGAAACGTGAGTGAGGGTCTGTCAGCGGCGATCATTTGTCGTGCCTTTTATCCTACTGGGACAAAAAGAGCGGGCGATCAGCCCGTTGAATCGTAGTGAGGGCGGTGTCGCCGAGAAGTTGCCGAAACAGTAGGCTACGGATGCTGTTGCCCATGACGATGAGATCGAATTCATTCTGTTGGGCATATTCGATTAAACCGTCTTTTGCCGAGCCGGCGACCGCGTCGATTTCTGTTTCGTATCCATGAGCGCGGCAGTATCCGCGTGCAGCTTCCAGCCGTTTGAGCGCCTTTTTATTGTTTTCTTCAAAACTTACAATCCGCAAGTTCACGTTGGGCCAGGCTCGCAGCTGCACGTAACGGCGCATCGCTTTAGCGGATTCCATGGAACCACTGTAGGCGATGAGCACCTTGCGAATCTCACGATACGCGGGTGAGACCGCAAGGATAGGACGAACGCCCTGTGAAACCAGCCGCATCAAAGTATCCTGCGGTTCAGGCGTGAATCCGTAATCAAACAAGCTTCTCAGACCGAAAATAATTAAATCGTTATATCGTGCATGGGAAATCATCAATTCAAACGGATCTCCGGTCTCACGTTTAACCTTGAAAGCGATTTTCGCTTCATTGCACTTTTTTTCGAATTTTGCGAGGGCCTTCTCGATCCGCTCTTCGGTGACTTCGGTGCGTATCTTCCGAAGCTTTTTTGCATAGGCGCCTGCACCCAAGGGAACCGGCCCGATGTGCTTAAGGCGTTTTAAGTCGATTACTGTAACCCCCGTTAGGAAAGCACCGTGGAGGGTAGCAAGTTCAATTGCCCGATTAATGGCGACGTCCGTAAATTTCGTACCGCCAATGCCGACAAGAATGCGCTTTATCATCGCAGTTATTCTCCTTATTTAGTTCAAAATCAGATTGCAGAGCAGCCGGCTGTTCCGGCTACATAAATGTATGAATATAACCGCAAAGATCGGTCGATCAAGACCTGTCGAACGCATTTTCGCCAATATTCTGGCGTTGATGGTGGTGCCACCCTAGAAATGGGACACCGCTTTCATGCTAACGCATTTCGGCTGGTATGAAAGCGAAAGAATTTGATAAAAAATTTAATGACGGTGAAGATCTACTGAAGCACCTGAATCTAAACAAGGCCAAAAGACCCGGGCAGGATCAAAAAAGAGTTAACGTCGATTTTCCCATGTGGATGATCCAGCGGTTGGACAAGGAGGCTCGGCGCTTGGGAGTGCCCCGGCAATCATTAATCAAGATATGGATTGCAGAAAGGCTGGAGCATCATTCGAATCCATAACCATGACCGAGCCCATCAATCGAAATACCACCATCACGTTTCTCAGCATGCTGGTGCCCGGTTTAACCGACAGCCTCAAATACGCCGTGGTGGCCAGAGCCGTGGCCGCCGGCGACCTGACGGTCATCGCCAACGCAGCCAACTATCTGGCTTGAGCCTGCTGTATTATAGGAGTCACCCTTGATTATTGATTATATCTGCTGATAGCCAAAATACCAATCATTCTTTATTCACGCTCACCCAACGTTCGGCTGTACTCACGTCGAAGTCCGGTCCCATTGCTGAATGACGAAGATATGAATGGGTCTTGACATTTTCTCAATATGTTGAGTAAATTTACTCACTAATCTGAGTTAATTTTATATACGGCTAAATATAATGTATAAGAAACCGATATTTAATCATTTATTGCGCCGGATCAAAGAACCGCGAACATTCATTCAGGTTCTGGCCGGCCCCCGGCAGACTGGAAAAACGACCCTGGCACGTCAACTCGCCGATGCCCTTGACGTTCCCTGCCATTATGCTTCGGCTGATGAACCGGCCCTCAAGAGTCAACACTGGATCGAACAACAATGGGAGGCGGCGCGTTTGTCTTTGAGAACGGCCCGTACCGGCCACCAGGCAGTGCTGATGCTTGACGAGATCCAAAAGCTACCAGGGTGGTCGGAAACCGTGAAACGCCTTTGGGATGAAGATTCGATCTCAGGGTCGGCGCTAAAGGTGGTCATTCTCGGTTCGGCTCCCCTACTGATGCAGCAGGGTCTTACCGAAAGCCTGGCAGGCAGGTTCGAAATCCATCCCATCATGCACTGGTCTTTTCCGGAAATGCGCGATGCTTTCGGTTTTGAGCTGGAGCAATATCTTTTTTACGGTGGCTATCCAGGTGCCGCGGGATTGATCGGCGAGCCGGAACGCTGGGCCAGCTACATCAACGAGTCCCTGATCGAAACCACCGTATCCCGTGACATTTTGCTGATGGTGCGCATCGAAAAACCGGTATTGCTACGCCGCTTGTTCGAACTGGGGTGTACGTATTCAGGGCAGGTTCTTTCCTATCAAAAAATGATCGGCCAGCTTCAGGATGCCGGCAATACCACAACCCTGGCCCATTACCTTGGCCTGCTGGAAAACGCCGGCCTGGTCGCGGGTTTGCAGAAATACGCCGGCCAGGTGGTCCGCAAGCGTGCTTCCAGCCCGAAGCTTCTGGTGCTCAACACGGCCCTGATGAACGCACTGGCTTACAGAACCTTCGATGATACACGCCGCAAACCGGATCTATGGGGCCGCATCGTCGAATCGGCTGTCGGCGCAGCACTTTATAACGGCACCCGGGGCCTGGGCATCAACCTGCACTACTGGTCCGCAAGCAACCGCGAACTTGACTTCGTTTTGGCAAAAGGGGACGAAGTGTTGGCTATTGAAGTAAAAAGCACCTTTCGGAAATCATCGCTTTCTGGGATCGACGCTTTTGCAAAGGCCTTTCCCCGCGTCCGAAAGCTTCTGATCGGCGGTCAGGGCATGGGCCTTGAGGCTTTCTTCAATTTGCCCGTACGGTCGCTGTTCTGAACCAGAACTCACCTGCGGATGGACAAAACCTTTCTTGTTCCGGAACAAATATCGTCAGTGGGAATTAGAAAAAATTAAACAGGTTACCACTGAAGATCATGAGTGGGACTATGGCGCTGCAAAATGACGTCGTGCACCTCAAAGCAGATTTCGGCCTTGAAAGGGCACCAATATGATGTATAATGCTGGTGTATACATTTATGGAGGTGCGGCATGGTACGGACTCAGATTTATTTAACAGAGCGCCAGCGTGACGAATTGACCGCTATGGCTAAAACGATGGGGAAGAAACAAAGCGAGCTTATCCGTGAGGCCATCGACCGCCTCATCGATCAATTGGGCCATCGTCAACGGGACGCCGTATTGCGAGAGACTGCCGGAATTTGGAAGGACCGCAAGGATCTTCCTGACTTCGAGGCCGCCCGAGCCGATTGGGACAGACAATAATCATAGATCGCATGGCGTTGGTGTCGCAGATGCAATTATAGCTGTTTCTGCCGAGGCCGAGAACGCAGAGCTTAAGACCCTTAACATAAGGCACTACCCCATGATGAAAGGGTTGGCGCCTGCTTACGAAAAATAAATGGGTTGCAATCGGATGTCGCTCTCAATTCTCCTTTAAAGCTTTTATGAATTCCTCCGGCGGCACCTGCAGGCCGGTCCACAGCGCGAAGGTTCGGCGGGCCTGGAAAGCAAGTGCCGACAGGCCGTCCATAAACTGAATGCGCTTTTCCTCCGCCATTTCCTGCCAGAAATTGGCCCGGCGGCCGTAATTGAGATCGAAGACCAACCGGCAATCGGTCACGTCGAGATGTCGCACCACTTCGGCCATTTCCGGCGATTCTTCGATGCTGGACACGGCCGTGGCATTGACAACGATGTCAACCGGCAGCAAACGGCCGAGTAAGGAAGACATCTCCAGCACCTCCCCGCCGAAGGTAGCACTTATCGACCGCGCCCGGTCCAGGTTTCGGCCGGTGACATAGAGCCTGGAGGCTCGCAACCAGTTTAAAATAAAAACCACCGCCCTGGCCGCCCCGCCGGTTCCGAACACCAGCGCCCTCTTCCCCTCTACTTCAAAGGCTGCTTCGCTCAGGGCATCCATGATTCCGATCGCATTGGTGTTGTAACCCTTCAAACGGTCACCATCGCGCACGATAGTATTGACCGCTCCGATGATGTTCGCCCCTTCTGACAACACATCCAGATAAGGGATGGTGGCCTCTTTGTATGGAACGGTGATGTTGGCGCCGGCAATGTGCAGGATCCTGAGACTTTGGATGGCCTGCCCGAGATCCTGTGGCTTCACCACGAACGGCACGTAGGTCCCCTTGATCCCCTGGCGTTTCAGCACGCGGGAAAAAATGGCCGGCGACTTTAGTTGAGCCGCCCGTTCGTCACTGAGGATGCAGAAGACTTTCATGGTGAAAGACAGTTGGACAGTTAGGTCGGTTAAGTCAGTTAGGTCAGTTTGGTCGAATGAGTCGGTTTGTCAGTTGTGTCCATGACGGCATATAGGTCTATTACTATTTTAAACCCACATATTCGACCTAAGCGGCTCAACCGTTAAACGGATTCCACAAAGGCAAAAGACTCAATATGCACTACAACCCCAACTGACTCAACTGACCCAACCGATTTAACCGGCCCAACTTAAGGATACATATTTACTTCCGCCAGATCCGGTCCCAGGTATGACCGTTCGTTTTCACCCAGGATCCCAAGGGACAGGCAGATGATGGTCCACAGGTGGACGGTTTGATATTTACCGCCGAAATGCTCTTTGAGGTCGTGAATCTGCGAGTGGCAGTTGTGGCAGGGGGTGATACAGTAGTCGGCGCCGGTGCGGTCGATTTGCTCGAACTTCAATCTGCCGTAATGACGGCGGGCTTCGGGAAATCCGGATTGCAGAAACCCGCCGCCGCCGCCGCAGCAGTAATTATTGGAGCGGTTCGGTGTCATCTCGATAAAATTCTCTTCACCGACGCAGGCTTTCACCACGAACCGCAGATCTTCGGCAATCGGGTCGCCCAGGGATTTGCGCACCAGTTGGCAGGGGTCCTGAACGGTGAACTTGACCTTTAAATCCCTGTTCCAGTCAGAAGTGAGCTTGAGCTTTCCCTCACGGACCCACTGGGCATAGTATTCGATGATGCTTTTGACGTCATACGTGTGCGGGATGTTGAATTTTTTCAGCCCGACCCGGACCGAGAAGAATTCGTGCCCTCACTCGGTATGGAGCCAAACCCTGCTCTTGAGTTGGTCGACCACTTTGGCCTTTATCCGAACATTCTTCTCCCAGTTTTCCAGATCGGCACAGAAAAGGCAGTAGTTTTCGGCCGCCCAGCCCTTGGTACCGTATGTCCAGTCCGCACCCACCAGGTGAAGGATCTTCCACAGCGGTACCATTTCATCCGGCTCGGTGACCGGCTCGCGCGAGTTTTGGTTTAAGAAGAATTCGGCACCCTCCTTGTCAAGGGGCGCCTGCATTTGAGCAAACTCCGGCTGGGCTTCGCGATATTCTTCCAGCACGTCCTCCACCACGAACTGAAAGTCTTCTTCGGACGCCCCCATGGCACTGCAGGTTTCATGCTTGAACGCCATTTCGCAGGAGCCCCGAATCCCCTTCGGCTGCTGATCCTTGGGCCAGCGGTTGCGCACATTGAACACCAATTGAGGGATGTCGATTTTCATCGGGCAGGCGTAAACGCAGCGCTGGCACATGGTGCACATCCAGGCCCAGTTTGAATTCAACACCTCTTCGTCGAGGCCGAGAGCCGCCAGGCGTAAAAATTTCCGGGGATCCATATCCTCCAGTCCGGTGGCCGGGCAGCCGGATGCGCACAGACCGCAGGTCAGGCAGGCATTGAGGTTGCCGCCCTCCGGCAGCAGGGCCATCAGCTCGTCCTTGAATGTGGAACCTTCTTTTCTCTTGATCACAATTACCGGTGATGACATCGGTTCCTCCGCAGGAGTAAAGTTAGGGCAGTTGAGACGGTTTAGTCTGTTAGGTCTGTTAGGTCGGTTGAGTCGGTTTTCATGCTTCATCGCATGCCGGACTGGGATCTCCAAACTAACGGGCTCAACCGGCCGACCCGCCTCGAGTTTTGACGGGCGCCGGATTCGTGCCGGCGCGCGTCGGGTTCAAGTGCTAGCTGACGTTCAACAATCGCTTCAGGCTCTTGGTGATCTCTTCGGCCGAAGCGGGTTTGGCGATGTAGTCGTCCGCTTCGGTCGACATCCCTTCACGGTGGGTATAGCGCGTGGAGGTGACGTGCGAAGCGACCGCCGTCAGCAGGATGATGGGAATATTGCAGTACTTGTCGTCTCCCTTGAGTTCCTTGCACACCACGTAGCCGTCTTTTTCGGGCATCATCACGTCCAGGACGATGGCATCCGGTGGATTTGACTGGACCTTTTGCAGTCCCTCGACACCGTTGTACGCCACTTCGACTTCGAAGCCCTCTTTTTCCAGGTTCCCCTGCACGATGGCAGCAAAATCGGGTTCATCGTCAACGACCAGAATTCTTTTCTGCAGTGCCATATTGCACCTCCTTATCGTTTTTACCGTTGAAAGTTAGTTGTCAGTTAGTTGTTCATCCCCGGAGCGCTGAGGACGCCACATTTGTTTCCTCTGCGACCCCTGCGGCTCTGCGGTGTGAATTTCTCCCATCTCATTACACGATAGGTCGCGGGAAAAGGCCGGCACGCTTTACGATCTCCGGAACCTTCTCCTCCCACTCGATGGCCATGATATGAAATCCGGCAACCCCTTTGACTGCCTTCAATCGCTCGATGGCTTCGACACAAATGTTGATCCCCTCCTCGGCCTGTTTCTCCTTGGGCGTGTCGGCCAGGCGTTTGACAATATCGTCGGGGACATCCATGCCCGGAACCCGGTTTTTCATGTAGCGGGCCATTCCGACCGATTTCATCGGGGTCAATCCGGCCAGGATGTATACCTTCTCGGTTAACCCGCGATCAGCGGCCTGCCTCATCCAGTCTTCGAATTTGTCGAGGTTGTAAATGCACTGGGTCTGAATGAATTCGGCTCCGGCAGCAACCTTCTTGGCCAGCCGGGGGACCCGGATTTCGTAAGGGTCGGCAAACGGATTGGCCGCCGCCC
>JAQAZR010000082.1:0-2553 GCA_032127235.1 Deltaproteobacteria bacterium | reverse complement strand
GCGTCGAAGCAGGCCGTTCAAGCACTTTCCGTTTGCGCCTGTCAAAAGAGGGCGGTTCAATTCCGTTCGGTGAGTTTGATGAGATCTTCGACCAGCGTCTGGCAGAAGCCGATGAATTCTACGCGGAAGTGCAAAAATCCGGCCTGGGCGAAGACGAAAAACGGATTCAACGGCAGGCTTTGGCCGGTTTGCTGTGGTCAAAGCAATTCTTTTATTTAAATATCGAACAGTGGCTCAACGGCGATCCGGCCATGCTGCCGGTGCCGGACAATCGTCGCTTTGGCCGTAACCGCGAATGGGAGCACCTCAATAACTTTGACATTCTCTCCATGCCGGACAAATGGGAATACCCCTGGTATGCCGGTTGGGACCTGGCCTTTCACACCATTCCGATCGTGCTGGTGGATGGCGACTTTGCCAAACGCCAATTGAAGCTGATGGCGCGCGAGTGGTATATGCATCCCAGCGGGCAGCTGCCGGCCTATGAATGGAATTTCAGTGATGTGAATCCGCCCGTGCATGCCTGGGCTGCCTACCGGGTTTACAAGATCGATGCCAAACAGCAAGTCAAAGCCGATCGGAGCTTTTTGGAGGGTATTTTCCACAAGCTTCTGTTGAATTTCACCTGGTGGGTCAACAAAAAGGATGCCGAAGGCAACAATGTGTTTCAGGGGGGGTTCTTGGGCCTGGACAACATCAGTGTTTTTGATCGCAGCAAGCCCCTTCCTACCGGCGGCCATCTGGATCAGTCCGACGGCACTTCCTGGATGGGGTTTTACTGTCTGGTCATGCTCAAAATCGCCCTGGAGTTGGCCAAAGAAAACCCCGTTTACCAGGACAGCGCCAGCAAGTTTTTCGAGCATTTCCTTCGCATCGCCCAGGCAATGACCGGCGATTACCGCGGCGGGTTGAGTCTTTGGGACGAGGAAGACGGTTTCTTCTACGATGCCCTGCATCTGCCCGACGGCCAATCTGTGCGCTTGAAGGTGCGATCGCTGGTGGGCCTGATGCCGCTGCTGGCAGTCGAAACCCTCGATCCCGAGCTGATGGCAGCCATGCCGGATTTCACGCGACGGTTGAACTGGTTCTTCGAAAACAGGATCTATCTCAGGGATCAGGGCAATGTCGCCTGTGTCAGGGCAACCGGGGAAAATGCGCGGCGGTTGTTGTCAATTGTGAACCGCAGTCGGCTGCAGCGGATTATGGCGCGCATGCTCGATGAAAATGAATTCTTGTCGGATTACGGGATTCGCTCGGTTTCAAAATTCCATAAGGACCATCCTTACAGCTTTACCGTGGATGGCCAGGTCCACACGATCGATTACCAGCCGGCCGAGTCCCGAAGCGGATTGTTCGGCGGCAACTCCAACTGGCGCGGTCCGATCTGGTTTCCAATCAATTATCTGCTGATCGAGTCCTTGCAGAAGTTCGACTACTTCTTCGGTGAGTCCTTCAAAGTGGAATGCCCGACCGGCTCCGGCCGACTCATGACGCTTGGCGAGGTTGCCGCGGATCTATCTTTGCGCTTGATTCGTCTCTTCCGGCGGGATCAAACCGGCCGGCGTCCCATTCACGGGGGACAGCGCTTTTTACAGGAAGACCCGCACTGGCGTGATCTGATTCCCTTTCACGAATATTTTCATGGAGATGACGGTGCCGGTTTAGGGGCCAGTCATCAAACCGGTTGGACGGGTCTTGTCGCCAAGTTGATTCAGCAATCCGGTGGGACAACTGAAACGGTTGACGAAGCTGACAACTCGCCACACGGTTCAAATCCGGCGCCGGTGGTGTGAAGAAATAACCGCTATGCCGGGGAATGGAGGACGTGAACATGCCTTATTCAAACGAGGAAAGCAGTGGACACAGTTTCAAATTCATGTTGAAGTATGGACTCTGCTCTCAAATAATCGGCAGGATTAACGGGTAAAGATCCGATTGCGTTCAAATTTACCTACACTGACAGGATATCCGGTTCAAAGTGTCGCCTAATTCCCGCGAGCAGTTGGTCATCTTCACGCGCTATCCTGAGCCCGGTATCACCAAAACCCGGCTGATCCCCGTGTTGGGACCGGAGGGTGCCGCCGCAGTTCAGCGGCAAATGACCGAACACCTCCTGGGCAACATAAACCGGCTCGTCCGAACGCGATCGCTTGCGGTCGAAATCCGTTTTGCCGGTGGAGATGCGCGTCTGATGCAGAATTGGCTGGGGTCGGATTTTCTCTATACCGCCCAGGGAGACGGGGGACTCGATCAGCGTATGACGATCGCCTTGGCGGCGGCATTTGATGCCGGTGCAAAAGCCGCCGTCATCATCGGTACAGACATCCCGGACATCAGCGCAGAGATTATCGGGCGGGCGTTCGACGCGCTTAAGGTCAAAGACGCGGTCTTCGGACCGGCGGCCGACGGCGGCTATTACCTGGTCGGTCTGCGGAAGGGGGCGTTAGGGCCGGCACTGCCGACGCTTTTTACGGGGCTGCCATGGGGCACAAACCGGGTGATGGCCCTTTCACTGGAAAAGGCCGCGGAACTGACGCTTTCCGTGGCGCAGCT
>JAQAZR010000081.1:0-11864 GCA_032127235.1 Deltaproteobacteria bacterium | reverse complement strand
TCAGCAAACGCTGCTTGATTCATGGGCAAGATAGGGATAAACTCATTCGTCAAAAAATATTATGGGCAGCCGATCGGCCCGGTGCGGGCGTCTTTCGGACAAGAGACCCATCGGTCTGAAGGTGTCTCGCGGACCGGCCGTAGCGGCGATCTGCTGCCAAGACTCTAAGAATATGAATTAAAGGGGGAAAAAGATGCAACAATACAAGGTTTTCTTTTCGGCTTTGGCTGTTTTGATGATGCTCAGCGGTACCGGTTGGGGAGCCGACGTTGCCAAGATCGGTGTCGTCGATGTCCAGCGTGTGCTGGAAACGTCCAGTGCCGGCCAGGCCGCACGGGATCAAATGAAGGAAAACTACAAACGGATGGAAGAAGATCTGAAGAAGAGGGGCGCTGAATTCGACGAGGTGAAAAAGCAGTTCGAGCGCAATTCCGCGGTGATGAGCCAGGAAAAGCGTGAGGACACGCAGCGGGAGATGCAGATCAAGCAGTTGGATTTTCAGCAGCTCCAAAAGAAATACAGTGGAGACCTCAAGGAACTGGAACAAAAACTGACCGGCCGCATTCAAAAAGACGTCCTGGATTTGATCGCTGAGATCGGCAAAGAGGAGGGCTACCTGCTGGTTGTCAGTAAAATCGCTGTGCTTTATAACCCGACCACGATTGATATTACCGATAAAATAATCCAGAAGTACAACGCGAAATATGGCAAAGGTCAAACCGAAGCTTCCAAAAAGAACTAACGCTACCCGTATGCCACTGCTGGGCGTGCACCTTCACCAGCTGAAAAGGACGATGCAATGGAGATTACACTCAGGCGCCTCGCAGAGCATGTCGGCGGGCATGTCAAAGGCGACGGTGATAAGATCATCCGCGGGGTAGCCCCTTTCGAGACGGCCGCCACCGAGGACATTTCCTTCGCCGATGGACCCAAATTCATCAAGCGCCTGCACCAATGCACCGCCGGTGCCGTTATCGTGCCCGAGGAGACCGATGATGATACGTCGAATCTGCTGCAGGTGGCCAACCCCAAGGCGGCCTTTGCCCGGATTATCGCTCTCTTTCACCCCCCGGTGGTTTCATTCAAGGGAATCAGTGAACGAGCCGTGATTGGTGAAAGGTTCCGCGGTGGTGAAGACATTGCCGTTGCCTCGATGGTATCCATCGGGAACGACGTTCGCATCGGCGATCGGGTTGTCCTTTACCCCGGTGTGGTTCTTGGCGATGAAGTGGTCGTCGGCGATGATACGATCGTATATCCCAACGTCACCATCCTCGACCGCTGCCGAATCGGAAATCGGGTCATCATCCAGGCCGGCACGGTCATCGGCAGCGATGGGTACGGCTTTGCACCCGAAGGCGGGAAGCACGTGAAGATTCCGCATCTGGGTATCGTTCAGATCGATGACGACGTCGAAATCGGGGCTGTGAACACGATCGACCGCGCGACCTTCGGCAGGACCTGGATCCAGAAAGGGGTCAAAACCGACAACCTCGTTCAAATCGCTCACAACGTGACGGTCGGTGAAAACACCCTGATCGTCGCCCAGGTCGGCATCGCCGGGAGCACGACCATCGGTCGGCACGTCATTCTGGCGGCCAAGGCCGGAATCGCCGGCCATCTTTCTCTCGGCGACAACTGCATCATCGGTCCCATGACCGGCATCGGCAAGTCAGTCGAGTCGGGCCAGATATTATCCGCCGGGCTTCCTGGGATGCCTCACCGGCAGTGGCTCCGCATGCAGCGGGTGTTGCCGGAATTACCCGAACTGAAAAAACGGCTCGCCGCCCTTGAAAAAGAGGTGGCGCGACTGTCCGGAGAGGCCGAGTGACAGCCGGTCGTCGGCGGATCGCCGGCTGATTTATGCATCGGCGATTCGTCCCGTGCAACAACCTTTTGCCACATGCCCCGGGGGGGAAAATGATGCAAAGCGTTTTCGAAATTCAAAAAATTCTTGAAATGCTGCCCCACCGTTACCCGTTCCTGCTCATCGATCGCGTCATCGAACTGGTTCCGGGTGAAAAGATCGTCGCCCTGAAAAACGTGACCATCAACGAGCCCTTTTTCCAGGGCCACTTCCCGGAGATGCCGGTGATGCCGGGCGTTCTGATCGTCGAAGCCATGGCCCAGACCGGCGGGGTTTTCTATATCGCCTCCCGGCCGCCGGCCCAAGCAGGGTACTTCTTTTATTTCATGGGTATGGACAAGGTGCGTTTCCGGAAGCCGGTTGTTCCAGGCGACCAGCTGATCATCGAAGCGAGGCTTCTTAAAATGCGCAAAAATGTCACCAAGATGGCGGCCGAGGCAACTGTCAACGGCAAGCGGGTTGCCGAGGCCGAACTGATGGCCACCCTGGGGGAGAAGAAATGATTCATCCAACCGCTATCGTCAGCCCGAAAGCCGAGGTCGATTCAAATGCGGAGATCGGGGCGTATTCCATCATCGGAGACAGGGTGTGCGTCGGGTCCGGGACAACCATCGGTGCCCACGTGGTGATAGAACCATATGTGACCATCGGGCCAAACTGTCGTATCTTCCAATTTGCCGCCATCGGCGCCATTCCCCAGGACTTAAAGTTTGGGGGAGAAGTCAGCTACGTGAAAATCGGGCGCGGATCGATCATACGCGAGTTCGTCACCATTCACCGGGGGACGACCCGCGGCGGGGGGGTAACCGAGGTCGGCGAAGAATGCCTGCTGATGAATTACACCCACGTGGCCCACGATTGCAAAATAGGCCGCCGGGTGGTCATGGCCAACAACGCGACCCTGGCCGGTCACATCACCATCGGTGATTACTGCACCATCGGGGGGCTTTCGGCGATCCATCAATTTACCAAGGTCGGCGAATATGCCTTCATCGGCGGCAAAACGGGTGTTCCCAAGGATATACCTCCCTACGTGATCGCATCCGGTGAAAGGGCCCGGTTGCACGGCCTCAACCAGGTAGGACTCAAACGTCACGGCTTTTCTCAAAAAACCCTCGGAGAACTCAAAAAAGCCTACCGCATCGTCTTTCGCATTGGTTTGACACTCAATCAGGCTGTCGAACGGGTTAAGGCCGAGGTCGATCAAGTCCCGGAAGTGGTGAAATTTATCGATTTTATTAAATCCGCCGAACGGGGCATCACCCGTTGAGGCCTGAAGTGCCGGGCGGTTTGATTCTCCTCACACCGCAATCGCAGCTGCCGGTTAAGGCACCTGACCGTCGCCGGCCGGTTTTGTATCTGCCGAGCACTCTCACCCGGAGCATTCAAACAGGGCCAGCCTTATGAGCACAGTCAATGACAAACTTCGCGTCGGCGTTGTCGGGGTCGGCTATCTTGGTAAATTTCATGCGGAAAAGTACGCCCGCATGGCGGATATCGAACTGGTGGGCGTGGCGGACATCGATGCGGCAGCCGCTGCCGCTGTGGCCGACCGCCTGCAAACAAAGGCGTTCAGCCGGCATGCCGATCTCATCGGCCGGGTGGATGCGGTCAGCGTCGTGGTTCCCACCTCGGCCCATTATCTGATTGCCAAAGAGTTCTTGAACAACGGCGTGGACGTGCTGATAGAAAAACCAATGACCACCACTCTCGAGGAAGCCGACGCACTTGTCGCGGTTGCGGCCGACCGGGGGCTCATCCTTCAGGTCGGGCACTTGGAACGGTTTAATCCGGCCGTGGTGGCCTTGCGGGACATCGTCAAGCGGCCCTTGTTCATCGAATCGCATCGGCTCAGCATGTTTAGAGGGCGGGCCACGGATGTGAGTGTCGTTCTCGACCTGATGATTCACGATATCGATCTTATTTCCTACTTTGCCCAGGCCGATCTGATCAGCGTTCACGCTGCCGGTGTTCCGGTGGTTTCCGGAGAGGTCGATATTGCCAACGCCCGGCTCGAGTTCGACAGCGGATGTGTCGCCAATGTCACGGCCAGCCGGATTTCAATCAAGGACGAACGCAAAATCAGACTCTTCCAACGGGATTGTTACACGTCGGTCGATTTCGTCGACCATCGCATCACGGTCATCAGGAGAGAGGGCCACGATCCGAGCAGCCTGATCCCGGGCATGGACATTCAGCAGCTCTCGTTTCCACAGGGAGACGCACTCGATGACGAACTGAAGGCTTTCGTCCAATCGGTTCGAAACCGCAAACCGCCGCAGGTCGACGGCCGTGTGGGGCGCGACGCACTGCGGATCGCCTTGGATGTGATGGCACAGATCAACAGCAAAATCGACCGCTACCTGAGCCTAAACTTCCCATGAAGGTTCCTTCCGGACAAGCATGCGTCATGATCGTTGCCGGGGAGGCGTCCGGTGATCAGCACGGGGCCAAGTTGGTCGCAGAAATGCGGCGCTCGAACCCGAATATTTTTTTCTGCGGGATCGGCGGCAAGGCCCTGGCCTCGGTCGGGGTGCGCATTCTGGTCGATACCGCCGTCCTGACTGTGGTCGGCATCACTGAGGTCATCGCCAAACTGCCGGTTGTCTACCGCTCTCTGGCGGTGGCCAAAAAGCTTCTCCAAAGTCTCAAACCCGATCTGCTGATTCTGATCGACTTCCCGGATTTCAATCTGCGGGTGGCCTCGACCGCCAGGAAACTCCGCATTCCCGTATTGTACTATATCAGTCCTCAGATTTGGGCCTGGCGGCGCGGACGGGTCAAGAAAATCGGTCAACTGGTCAGCCATATGGCCGTCATCCTACCTTTCGAAGCCGATTTCTACTCGGTTCACGGCATTCCGGTGACCTTTGTCGGCCATCCGCTGCTCGACCGCACTCGCGCAAACGAAGAAGAAGGTGACACAGCCGAGGACTCCGCGGAGGGCGCTCTCATCGGGCTTCTACCAGGCTCGCGTGAGGTGGAGATCAACCGGCTGCTGCCGGTCATGCTCGACGCGGCCGAAAGGATGCACAAACAGGATCCCAAGCTCAAATTCACGGTCTCGGTCGCGCCGACCGTCGAAAGAAAGCTGCTTGAGGCGATGCTCAGAGGTCGGGTCACAAACGGCTCGATCAGCTTTTCCGAAGAACCGGTCGAGCGGCTCTTCGCACGATGTCGTCTGATCGTGGCGGCTTCCGGCACCGTCACCCTGCAGGCGGCCATTGCCGGCACACCGATGGTGATCATTTACAAGGTCTCTCCGATCAGTTACTGGCTGGGAAGGGCCCTGATTCGGGTCGATCATATCGGACTCATCAATTTGATTGCCGGACGACGTCTCGTTCCCGAACTGATCCAGGACCAGGCAACGGCCGCAAACATCACCGATCAGGTCTTCAGTTTGCTGGTCGACACGGAGCGACTCGCTCAGCTTAAAAAGGACCTGCTGACAGCCGGGCAGCTGCTGGGAGGACCGGGCGCTTCGCGGCGGGTGGCGCAGATCGCTCTGGGTTTGATGAGTTGAGCCGGAAAGATCAGGAGTGTCTTCGATAAAATCGATGGCATCCTTCAACTGACATAACTGGCTCAACCGACTCAACCGGCACAGCCGTTTTTGTACGAAAACAAGTGAAGTGAAGAAAATGTCGAGAATCCAGATCAGAAACCGTCACCGGGAGCTGTTTGCACTGGTCAAGGAGAACCGCGTGCGGCTGCTGCTGGCCATGGTCTGCATGCTCGTAGAGGCGGCCGGCACATCAACCGCCGCCTACCTCGTCAAGCCCGTCCTGGACGACATCTTCATCAACAAGAACGGGGAAATGCTCAGGCTGATCCCGGTGGGTATCGTCGGGATTTATTTTTTACGCAGCCTGGCCTTGTTTTACGGCGATTTCTTCATGAGCTATGTCGGGCAGGATATCATCCGCCGGTTGCGAAACCGCCTGTACGATTCCATTCAGGATCTGCACCTGGCTTTTTTCCACAAAGAAACAACCGGCGTCCTGATGTCGCGGATCATCAACGACGTGAACTTTGTCAAGGACATGCTCTCCTCCACCATCACCGGTTCCCTGCGCGATAGCTTCACCATCATCGGTTTGGTTTTCGTCATCTTCTATCAGATCTGGTACCTTGCGGCCTTTGCGGTTTTGGTGTTGCCCGCGGCGTTCATTCCGATCGTTTTTTTCGGTCGCCGGGTGCGGCGAACCAGCACCGGCTGCCAGGAGGCCATGGCCGACATCAGCGCCTTCATGCACGAAACCTTTGCCGGCAATAAAATTGTCAAAGGCTTCGGCATGGAGAGCTACGAAAAAAAACGATTCTTCGACAAAACCGGCCGGCTCTTCCGGATGGAGATGAAGGAAGCCCTGGCTCGTGTGATTACCAGTCCCATCAATCTGTTTCTCGGCGGACTGGGTGCGGCGCTGATCGTCTGGTACGGCGGTCTCAAGGTTGTCTCGGGCACTTATACGGCCGGTACTTTTTTTTCTTTCTTGACAGCCGTGCTGCTGCTTTACAAGCCGGTCAAGGATCTGAGTAAATTCAACAACGCCATCCAGCGAGGGCTTTCGGCAACCGACCGTATTTTCGATATCATCGAAAAAGAAACCGGCATCCCCGAGGATCCGAACCCGGTCGAGATCGAAACCCGCCCGCACAGGGTCGCATTTCACGACGTCCATTTTAAATACGACGACGAAATGGTTCTGCAGGAGATCAATTTGGATGTTGATCCGGGAAAGGTGTTGGCCGTCGTCGGCATGAGCGGCGGCGGCAAGACGTCCCTGGTGAACCTGATTCCGCGTTTCTACGATGTGTCGAGCGGGTCCATCACCATCGACGGTGTCGACATCCGCAGAATTTCCCTGGCCTCTTTGCGACACCAGATTGCCATCGTCACCCAGGAGCCGATTCTTTTCAACGACAGCGTCAGGAGCAACATCGCATACGGCCGCCTTGGTGCTGCTGAAGAGAAGATCATTGCCGCCGCCCGAGCTGCCTATGCCTACGATTTCATTCTGAACTTTCCGAGACAGTTCGACACCAACATCGGGGAACTGGGGGCACGGCTGTCGGGGGGCGAAAAACAACGGATCTGCATCGCCCGCGCGCTGCTCAAAGATGCGCCGATACTGATTCTCGATGAAGCGACGGCTTCGCTGGATACGGCCGCGGAAAAAACCGTGCAGAAAGCGCTCGAAAATCTGATGCACGGTCGGACGACCTTTGTCATTGCCCACCGGCTGTCGACGATACTGAGCGCCGACCATATCATCGTGCTGGCCAACGGGCGGATTGTGGAGCAGGGGAGTCATCAGGCATTGCTGGCGCTGCGCGGCACCTATTTTCGGCTTTACCAGATGCAGTTCAGCGACGAGCCCGCAACCGGCCAACTGCACCATAATTGACCCCCGCGCTATAAACCGGCTGCAATCGACAGGGGAATGGGTGTCCGCGCGATCATGAAACTCAATTCAATTCTCAACCGCTACATCTTCAAAGAACTCTTGTCGCCCTTTGCCATCAATCTCTTTTTTTTTACCTTCGTCTTTCTGATGGCCCAGATGCTCAAGATTACCAACCTGATCATCAACTACAATGTCGGGCTTTTCTCCATCCTGAAGATCCTTCTTTTTTCGACGCCCTATTTTTTGATGTATGTCATCCCCATGTCGGTCATGCTGGCGGTTTTGTTGACCTTCCTGCGGATGAATGGCGACAACGAAATCATTGCCATGAAAACCGGCGGGATCAGCCTCTACCGGATGCTGCCGCCGGTCCTCCTTTTTTGTCTGGGCGCCTGCGTTCTGTCCTTTTATATGGCCGCCTTCGGCGCCCCGGCCAGCGAGCAGGCCATCAAAGATCTCACTTTCAAGATATTTTCACAAAATATCGACATCGGTCTCAAGGAACGCACCTTCAACGACAGTTTCAAAGACGTCATGCTGTATGTGAACGAAGTCGATTCGAAAAAGAAGCTGTTGATCGATGTCTTCATCGAAGACAAACGCGAACAAGACATGGCGACCACGGTGGTGGCACCGCGGGGCAAACTTTTCAGCGAACCGGGCAATCTGATCTATCACCTCAGGCTCTTCGACGGCAGAATCAATCAAGTCAGTATCGAAAAGCATTCAGCCCAGTCGATTACCTTCGATACCTATGACATTCGGCTCGATTTGAACAAGGCTCTGAAGGCCGTTGAAAATCCGGCGAAGAGATGGAAGGAGATGCCGCTCGATGAACTGCGCCGGTTCCTGCAGGAGGAGGCCGGCGGCGACACAAACCTCGTCAAACCCTGGATCAGATTCCACGGCATCATTGCGATGCCGTTTGCCTGCTTTGCGCTCGGGATTCTAGCAGTGCCGCTCGGCATCCAGCCCAAATCAACGCGGCGTTCCATCGGACTGGTGGTGGGGCTGATCTTCTTCCTGCTTTACTACCTGGTGCTCTCAGCCGGTCATGTGTTCGGTGAAAACGGCAGCTTGTCGCCGGCGCTGGCTATGTGGGGCCCGAACATCGTCATGGGGTGCCTGGGGGGCTTTCTTCTGCTGCGCTCGGCACGAGAACGCCCCGTGCATTTGATGGCTCCGTTCCAATCGTTTTGGCATTGGGTGAACCGCATCTGGCGCCGCGGCGCTTGAGACGGGATGCACCGAGTTTCAAGCGGCGGTGACGATGGCAAAATGGATCGGAAATAGTCTTGAAACCTGTGCTGTCGACGACAAACACCCTTTTTGACCATCGATACCATGCTGATTCTCGATCGCTATTGTATTCGTGAGATATTCAAATATCTGGGCATCATCCTGACGGCCGTGATCGGCATTTTTCTGGCGATCGATTTTTTTGAGAAAATCGACGATTTTCTTGAGACGGGTCTGCCGATTCACAGAGCCGCCGTGTTTTTCATGCTCCGGATTCCGTTCGTCGTCGCCCAGATTTCGCCCCTGGCGATCCTGCTGTCGGTGCTGATCGTGCTGGGTCTGATGAACAAGCGCAACGAACTGCTCGCGTTGCGCAGCGGCGGCGTCAGCATGCTCTTTTTTTTGAGATCGATTACGGTCTTGGGGGTGCTGTTTGCGGTGCTGCTGTTTTTAAACGCCGATATCCTCGTCCCCATCACCTTCAGCAAAGCCAACCGGATTTACGCGCGTGAGGTCGCCAAGGAAGAAGTCATCGCATCCAGAGAGAAGAACATCTGGATCAAGGGCAATCGCAGCATATCGCACATCAAGTACTACAATCCTTCCAGCCAGACGATCTCCGGGGTCACGCTTTATTTCTTCGATGAGAAATTCAGACTGGTTCGACAGGTGGATGCGGTTAAGGGGACCTTCAAGGACAACGGGTGGCTCTTTTATGACATCCTCGAACAGGTTTTGGACCCGCTGTCGGGCGAATACAAGGTCACTTTCCATAAAGAGCGCTCAGAGCCGCTGGACACCCGTCCCGCGGATTTCAAACGCGTTTCCAAGAAATCGGAGGAGATGAATGTGTTGGAGCTCTGGGATTATATCGTTACAGTCGAAAATGAAGGTTACGATGCCACCAGTTACCGGGTGGATCTGCAGGCCAAGATTGCCTTCCCCTTCGTCTGCATCATTTTATGCATTCTGGCGCTGGGAATCGGAGTGAATAAGAAATTAAAGGAGAGCCTGGCGCTGGTCGTCGCCCTGGGCATCGGTGTGGCGTTCCTGTACTGGACGCTTTACAGTTTCTGCCTGTCACTCGGCTACGGCGGTGTTCTGCCGCCTTTTGTAGCGGCCTGGACCACCAATTTCGTTTTTTTCAGCGCCGGTGTGCTGAACCTGCTTTACATCGAGTGAAGCGTACTTGAAGCAGACCCAATGTGGCTTATACAAAATTTTTAATTTTGGTTCTTTGCCCTTTTTATTGAGAAAAGGAGTCAAGGATTCGAGGGATCAAGGGTTCGAGTGTTTGTTTTTAAACCTTTAAAATGACTTTTTGCATTCTCGACCCCTTGAACCCTGGACCCCTCGAATCCTGATGGAATCATCAACCTTCCTAAAGATTCTAAATAGGTCGGTATTAACCACCATTACGGATGACGCCTTACATCATATGGACATCCTGAGACGCAAAATTGAACGGGTGATGGTCACCGATGCGCCTTTCAGCCGGTTATCTCCGGTTTCCGTGCTCACCATCGTCTCCATGATTTACGGGGCAGTCGTCAAGCTGAGAGCCGGCGCCTACCGTTCCGGCCGGCTGATCTCAAGGAAGCTGCCCTGCAAAGTGATCTCCATCGGAAACATTACCACAGGCGGTACCGGAAAAACGCCCATGACCCTCTATTTGGCCGAATGGCTGCAGCGCTCGGGATGGCGCACGGCAGTCGTCAGCCGGGGATACAAGGGCGGTGCCGAAGAAAACGGCGGCATCGTCAGCGATGGGAGAAAAATCATCCTGACATGCGCGGCCGCAGGGGACGAACCCTACCTGCTGGCCTCCAGGCTGCTGAGTGTCGCGGTGCCGGTCGTGGTCGGTCGAAAACGCTATGATGTCGGAAAGCTGGCCGTGAAACACTTCAAGCCGGATGTGATCATTCTCGATGACGCTTTTCAACACCTGCAGTTGTCGCGTGACATCGATCTGGTGCTGCTCGACTGTCGGCGACCGTTCGGCAACTCGTACCTTCTTCCGCGGGGCACCTTGCGGGAACCGGTGTCGGCGCTTTCGCGCGGCGATATCTTCATCCTGACTCGAGCCGCTCCCGGACCGAACCGCATCGATTGCGGGACTCTTCCGGACGGCTTCTTAAGGGGGCGGCCGCTCTATCGTTCGGTTCACGTTCCAGAGCTGGTCAGTTGGATAGAGGCCGGACGGGGTATGGCAGTCCACGTGACCGAGAGATTGGAGGCGGGCGACACCAAACGCTTAACCGGGCGCAGGGTGTTTGCCTTCGCGGGTATTGCCGACAACAGCGATTTCAAAAAAACCGTCCAAGATCTGAACTGCGACCTGAGGGGATTCATGGGATTTGCAGACCACCACCGCTATACGGACCGAGATGTTGCGGAGCTGCTGCACGCCGCCCGCCAATCGGGTGCCGATCTCATGTGCACCACGGAAAAAGATGCCGTCCGGATGGCTTCCCACTGGAAATGGCCCCTGGACCTGGCGGTGATCGGTGTCAGAATCTCTTTCGGCAGCGGTGGGGCCAGTTTCGAGGCCGAGATTACTAAAAGGCTCGGCATAGGGCGGGCGACCGGGTACCGGATATAGTACGAAAATAGAATTTTGGTCACATCCATAGCCTGACATAACCGGCTCAACGGACTCAATCCCGCCGGGATAGGCGGGACTCAACGGACACAACCGAACAAGGTGGGCGCCTCCGCCCGGATAATCGGTTTCGAGTTTCGGCTGAAACTCGCCATTAACGGGGTCTGATTTAAAAAGTATAATCGAACAGTTCGATATCCGGTCTGAAGTGTTCGGCGATCAGTCCGGCCGTGGCGTCGTTGTAATACCCGCGGTAATCCGATCGATCGCTGGCCTGCCGCCGATGGGCCAGTTGTGGCGGGTGGATCCCGATTCGGCGGCACGCCTCGCGGAAGTCATGGCCGAGTTTTTCATAACGTCCGATGAAGTCGACCAGGACCATGCCGTGCAAGTCGACCAGGTAGTCGCTTTGGAGTTCGATGGACGTATCGATGTGAAATTGATACGGCCGGTTCGGGTCGAATTTGTAGCGTAAAAAACTTTCGAAATCTTCATGACCGGCCGTAAGGTGCGGTCTTTCACGCCGTATGTGATGAAAGGAGCTGACCTGAAGATCCCAAGGATTGCGAACGAATGCGAATTTGAACACCGATTCGAACAGTTCCCGGGGCAGCATTTCTCTGGCGGCGATGATCTTGGCGTGCCGGGGAAATTTGCAGCCGAGACGATGGCCGGTCAGGTGGCTGATGCGGCTGCAGATAACCTGTGGCAGATAGTACGGGTCCCGCCAACGATACCGGTTGAG